>CAYGTG010000590.1:0-4297 GCA_964352485.1 uncultured Nannocystaceae bacterium
TTCGCAGCCGCGGGACCACCGCCAAAGGCGCTGCCATCCGCCCAAGGAACCCAAGGCAGACGCCCCCAAGGCCGAGGGCCCGGTCCTCGACCACACGGTCAAGACGATCGCCGGCGAGGACAAGAGCCTGGCCGACTTCCGCGGCAAGGCCTTGCTCGTGGTCAACACCGCCTCGCAGTGCGGTTACACGCCGCAGTACGAAGGCCTCCAAGAACTCTACGCCAAGTACAGGGCGCGCGGCTTCGAGGTCCTCGCGTTTCCCAGCAACGACTTCGGTGGCCAAGAGCCCGGGTCCGAGGACGAGATCGCGGGCTTCGTCGACGAGACGTACGGCGTGAAGTTCCCCATGTTCGCCAAGGTCCCGGTCAAGGGCGAAGACAAGGCTCCGCTGTTCACCACGATCACCGAACAGACGCCCGAGGGCATCAAGGGCGAGATCAAGTGGAACTTCACGAAATTCCTCGTTGATCCCTCGGGTCGGGTGATCGGGCGCTACGAGTCGAACGTCGATCCGATGGATGCCGAGCTCACGGCTCAGCTCGAGTCGATTCTGCCGTCGGCCTAGAGCACATCTCATAACCTCGCCACGCCGTCTCGCTGGTCTTTGGGCCCGATGGCGTCGTCGCGAACCCTTGCAGTACGCCCGGTACAGCGGCGGCTCCGCTCCTAACCCTCGGCCCCAAATCCGCTCCGAGTCACCGCGTCGAGGTTATGAGATGTGCTCGAGTCGGCTCGGCTCACGGCTCACTGCAACCGAGCGGGCCGCGAAACGTCGTATCCTTGTGCAGTGTGCGATCACAGGTCGCACGAACCACGAGGGATGCACATGACGCGCTTGTACCTGTTGGCCGCAGTGGCCGTGTTTAGTCTCGCCTGTTCCAAGACACCGCAGATCGGAGGGTCTCGGGCGTCCGGCCAGAGCAGTTTGATGGATCAGACGGTCGCGGGCCAAGACGCCTGCGACCCCGACAACCACAAGCGGCCCTTCATCATCGAATGGGATGCGACCGACATGTCGAGCTTCGAACAGATCGTGGCCAACGACATCGTGGTGGTGAAGTATGTGGGCTGCACCCTGACCGTCCTCGACGAGTGCCGCAACGAGAGCATTCGAGGCTCGGAGGGCTCGTACCTGCCTCCGGAGTGGACCTCAGGCTCGCTCGAGACGATCGACATCAGCAACTCGGGGGAGCTTGCGGCGAAGCTTCCTCTGGGCAGCGCCTCACTGGGCGGCCGCGTCAGCGGGGGCGAGAAGTTCCATATGGAGTACTACGTGGCCGGCACCCGTCAGGCGACGCGCGCTGCCGTCTATGCCGATGACCTGGCGTCCAACCCCGGATGCGAAGGCGCGACGCACTTCGTGCACGGCTACAACCTGGGCGCCTTTGCGCTGGGGTCCGCATCCGAGCTCAACACCGAAATCGGCGGAAGCGCCTACGGTTTTGGCGCGGAAGGGGCGACATCGTCCACCCGGAGCGCGGATAAGAAGGGGGGCGATTTGGCTACCTGCAAGTCCGACAGCGCGCAGGAGATCAAGGGCTGCAAGGCTCCGATTCGGCTCTCGCTCCGGAAGGTTCGCGACGGCGAGAATCCGGACAAAGTCGCCATGAAGCAGCCTGACAACCCCGAGTCGCTCAATGCGGCAGGCAAGGTGGACTCCAAGGTCGAGGCCACCGCGCAGTCGCGCTCGCTGCTCGAATCGGCGATGGCTAAGATCAACGCCGGGGACGGCAAGGGCTGCCTCGCTGACCTCGATGGACACGACAAGCTCGACCCGTCGCGACTCTCGACCGATCCGAAGGCACCGTACGCGCACACCCGTTCGAAGTGCTTGATGGCGGCGGGACAATGTGATGCCGGCAAGAAGCTGATGACCGAGTATTTCTCCGCTCAGGGGATGGGGGCGGCGAGCGTCGATACCGTGGTCAAACTCGACTACGACAAGTACTGCGGCGGCAAGTGAGGTCGCCGTCGTCTCGCCGCGGCGAGAAGCAGCAGGATCCACAGGGCTGAGGGGGCCGGAGCGTCGGTCCTGCAGTCACACTGCCCGGCGAAGGGATCGAAGGGGTCCTCGCCGGGCGGAATCGTTTGGCGGTCCAGTGCGGCATCTGGAGGAAGATTGTTGTCCTCGTGGTCTCCGGTGCTGCCAAATTCCAGCGTGTCTCCCTCGGTCTCCCAGCCCCCGGTCTCCGTGGCTGTGCCGCCGTCGGTCTCCTCCGTCGCATAGACGATCAGCTCGAGGATGTCGGTCGTGGTCGTATTCCCAGCGTCGTCGTAGGCGACGGCCTCGAAGTGGTACGTGCCCGGCGGTGCCCCGGTCACCTCCCACGAGAACGGCTCGGCATCGTCGGCCGCGACGAGCTCACCGCCGGCGAGCAGCTCGACCGCGACCACGGCGTCGTCGTCCGTTGCATCCACCGCGAGGACAAATGACTCCCCCACCTCGAACTCGTCTGTGGACTGCGGCGCGGTGAATCGCACCGTCGGCGGATTGACGTCGACGGGCCGAGGTCCCACGAACCGCATCAGCTCGGCGTGGCCGTTTTGCCGAGCCGCGCTGCCGCACGAGGCCTCGTGTTGCTGCGTGCAAAGAATGCCGATGCCGGCGGCCTCGACGATCGGATGACACGTGTTGGTGAACGCCGGATCTCCGCCGTTGTTGTACGGGAACATGAGGTCGTCATCGTCGTTGACGTGCTCCAGACCGTACGAGTGGGCGATCTCTTGGCTGATGGTCGTGGCTGTGGCGGCCGCCGTGAATCCGTCGTCGGCGTGGTGAAATGCGAACACGACGTTGTTCGACGTCCAGCGGTTGGCACAGTCGAGCAACGCGATTCCGAGCGAGCCATCGGTGAAGTTCGTCGGCCCCACCATGACCATGGTGTAGTCGCCGGCGCTGGGCCTCGTGTCGGTGATCGTGGCGTTGAACGGAAGCCAGTCCTGACGCACCGCCTGCATGATCGCCGTCTGCTTCGGGCCGTCCCCGTAGGCCTCGAAGCTTCCTTTCCATCCGATGAGCGTGCCGTTGTGTCGGGCATCCTCCCGCTTGTCGTTGAGCTCGGCGCCGTCGAAGTTGATGAACAGCGTCGCCGCGGCGGGCCCGTCGAGCTGAGCTGGGTTGACCTGTCCGAGTGCGGAGGCAGGCGGAAGACGAGGAGCCGCGCGGTAGGGGCGAGCGGCCAGGGACGGAGCCGTCGTGAGCGCGAGCGCGAGCACCAACATGACTCGCACTTCGTCCGTCTGGGCCACACCTGCAGCGCGGCGCGTCGACCTCGGCGCGCCGCTGGGTCACGCGGCCCACATCGTGCCACCCCCTCGCCCGAAGCCGAGCAGACCGCCGCTCCGAGACGAAACTCAGCCTGCTACTGTGGGTGCATGGACCGGCTGCAGTTTCAGGAGGCGTTGCTCGATGTGATGGAGCGCAAGGTGCACTGGGCATGGCCGAGCTTCACCTCCGGGCAGGTGGCCGCCGATCGCCTCCATCTCCATCTCGAGCAGGAGTACGCCGTCTATATTCGCGACTTCGCGCAGCTGCTGGGTCGTGCGTATGTCCAGTGCCCAGTGGGGGAGGTCCGTCGCGAACTGGCCGAGAACCTCTACGAAGAGGAGACCGGGCGGCTGACCCGGGGGCGTCCACACGCGGAGCTGTTTCTCGAGTATCCGCGGGGACTGGGGATGGATCTCGCTCGCTTCGAGGCGGTTGAACTCCTGCCCGAAGCCGCGACCTATCGCGCGACGCTGGACGCGCTCACGAACGAGCACGGATGGGAGACGGCGACCGCGGTCACGACGATCTTCGTGGAGGGCACCCCGTTCGAGCGCGGAGAGCTCGACGCATCCAAGCCCAAGCGCCCAGAGCCTCCGCTCGAGGAGCATCCGCTGGTCAAGCACTACGGCCTGCCCCTGGAGTCTTTGGAGCTCACCAAGGTGCACCGGGAGGTGGAAGGCGAACATCGCGCCTCGGCGTGGCACATCATCTTGGACCACGTCGGCGCAGACGCGCGCCCCGCAGCGGTCGCCGGAATGGAACGCGCGCTCTCGGATTGGTCGCGGTACCGCGACGCTGTCGCCGCGGCATGCGGCCTGACCCGGGCGGCATGACGGGTTCGGTTGCCGCCGTGTCTGTCGATGTCGTAGGGTCGTGTGAGGAGTCCTTGTCCATGATGCGATGGTGGTTGATGGGGTGTGCGGGCCTGCTTTGCGTGGCTTGTGAAGATGGTGCGGCAACGAGTTCGGGCGGTGGTTCGTCCTCCGCGGGCGAGGCTGAAGCGGGAACGAGCGACCCCGAGCCGACGAC
>CAYGTG010000590.1:4307-5590 GCA_964352485.1 uncultured Nannocystaceae bacterium
TCGGACGGACCCGACCGATCCCACAGACCCGACCGATCCTACGGACCCGACCGATCCCACGGACCCTACGGACCCGACCGACCCCACGGCCGACGACTCGGGAAGCGACAGCTCCTCGTCCACCACCGGGGAGCCGGGCGACACCGTGGTGCGCTTCATCGCGCTCGGTGATGGGGGCGAGGGCAACGACGGTCAATACGGGGTCGCGGACGTCGTCGAGCAGGTCTGCGCCGAGCGTGGCTGCGAGTTCGCCCTGTACCTGGGCGACAACTTCTATGACGTCGGTGTCGACTCGGCGATGGACGAGCAGTTCCAGGACAAGTTCGAGATGCCCTACGCGGATCTCGATCTCCCGTTCTACATCACGCTGGGCAACCACGACTACGGCACGCTGGGCAACGAGTGGTTCAAGAGCCAGGCGCAGATCGACTACTCAGAGTTCAGCGACAAATGGACGCTGCCCAACGAGTGGTACAGCTTCGAGGCCGCACACGTCAGGTTCATCTCGATCGACTCTGCCCAGCTGTTCTGGAACCACAACGTCGGTGACCAGAGCGAGTTCTTGCAGGGCGTGTTGGCTGCATCCGACAGCCAGCACACCGTCGTTTTTGCCCACCACCCGTACATCTCCAACGGCCCACACGGCAACGCTGGCAACTACGAGGGCGTCTCGTTCGTGCCGATCGTCAACGGCGAGAACATCGAGGACTTCGTGAACGACGAGATTTGCGGCAACGTCGACGTGTACTTCAGCGGCCACGACCACAGCATGCAGTGGCACCCCACCACCTGCGGGACGAACTTCATCGTCAGCGGTTCTGCGGCGAAGAACACCGACTTCGAGAACCGGGACGGCAACCCGCCGGTGCTGTACCAAGACGATCAGAGACCCGGCTTTGCGTGGGTCGAGATCGACGGGTCCACGATGACGATGGCTTGGTACGACATGGACAATGCAAAGACGCCCAACTTCGAGCACTCGATCGAACTTGGCGGCGTCTGAGCCCCTTCGGCGAGCATTCTTCGCGCGCGATGTCGTTGACGTCGCGCGCGATTTGATTGGGAAGACACTGCACCGCGACGCCGTGGTGCTGCGGATTACCGAGACCGAGGCGTACAAGTGGCCTCCCGACACGGCCTGCCACGCGAAGTCCGGTCGGACCGCGCGGACCGAGCCGTTGTTTGGCCCGCCGGGGCATACCTACGTCTACCTCTGCTACGGGATCCACAACCTGCTCAATCTCGTCACGGGAGAGGATGGCCAGGCCCAGGCGGTGTTGATT
>CAYGTG010000591.1:0-5583 GCA_964352485.1 uncultured Nannocystaceae bacterium
CGCGGCTCCTCCGCCAAGGCGAGAGGCCCACAACGCGCCCATCGCCGTGGACCCGCTGAGCGCGAGCCCGATCCACCCCAGCCGACGAAGCCGGGAGGAGAGCCCCAGTCGTCCAAACAGGCGGCGGCCCATGTAGAGGTGCCCGCCGATCCAGATGGCGGTCATCACCGCCATGAACACGAGCATCCGCATGGGCCTCAGTACGCCACCGATGTGGGGTCCGGTTACGGCGCGACGTCCAAGACGGAGGCCAGGTCGGCCTGGGCTTCGGCCGCCGAGGAGCTCTGCAGCTGCACGAGCGCCCGGTTGTGGGTCGAAGAGGCGTACCAAGCCTCGTTGCCATCGTCGCCGACCGCGCGATAGATGATGGCTTCGCTGGACTTGCGCCCGGCGCTGACCGTCATCGAGAACGCCTCCTGCAGCCCGGCGGGTTTGTTGGCCGGCTCGATGTAGCGCAACACCTTCAGACGAAGCGCCTTGTCGAACCATCCGGCTGCAGCGGGGCTCGGGTCCGAAGACCCCGGGGTCGACCAGAACCGTGCGGCGCGGTCGTCCGGGTTGTTCTGGACGTAGGTGGCCTCCGCCTCCCCACCCCGTACCGAGATCGTGTCGATATCGGTGACGTCGAAGGCGAGCAGCGAGCGATCCGGGAGTGAGCGCTCCGCCGTCTCGAGGCTGTCGATCAGACTTGCGGCCACGATGTACACCGTGCCGTCGTCGGGATCGCGAACGTAGCGATTCGAGCCGCCGTAGGCCTTGGCCCCAACCTCGTAGGTCTTGGCGTCGCGCGCTTTGCGATTGAACGTGAGTGAGGCTTGGCCGTCGCCAAAGCCAAGCTCCTCGAGTTTGGAGTCGTCGATGCCTTCGAGCACGCGCTTGGCGACGAACGGCGCTGCGCCCTTGGCGATCGTCTCTCCTGCGGCGCCGGCTTTGAACGCCTGCGGCTCGGCGGGGACCGGCACGGGCGGAGCCGATGGGTCCGCGGGATCGGGCGCCGCCGCGTCCGTGGGTTCGGTCTGCGCCCAGACGTACGGACCCAGTTCATCCTCACGCAGCTCGAGGCGTACCCGACCCGACGGACTCTCGAAGACGATCGCTTCGAGGTCGTCTCGGTCGACATCGAGAATGACCGTGGATCCGGACAGGTCCGGGTCTCCCTCGTGGGTCCAGGTTTGGTAGGCGCCCACGAGCGCGAGCGTCAGTGCCAGGCCGTAGCCGATCACCGCAGACTTCATCGTGCGTCTCCCTTCACGCGTGCTTGCTGGCCGCGGTGGCGCATGCGTACCCGAAACACGCCCAGCCCAAACACCAGCAGCGGAACGCCGAGCACGGTCGAGTAGAACCACCAGGTCTGGCCTTCTTTGGTGTGCTCGATCTTCACGTCTTCCTCTGACTGCGTTGTTCCCGAGAGCGCCTCGGCCCCGATCAGCCAGTTGCTCGTATCGCGCAGGAAATGGATGTTGCCCGGAATGATGCTGCCCTCCTGATCCCCCGCGCCGCCCAGTGCGACGTCCGAGACCACCGAAGAAGTACTGGCGACGATTGCCCGCCACCCCACCGCGTTGGTGCTTCCGCTCACCGCGGCCACGAGCGGCTTGGTGCCTTTGACCTCGCCCGCGTCGGCCGTAAACACGGCGTCGCGATTCTCGTCGACAAACGCCGTCGCCATCGAGCGAACCGTCACGGTGTGGGCGGCCGCGTGCCCCTCCTCGAGCTCGAGGTACCCGGTGAACGGCGCTCCAAACACCTGCCGCTCTGCTGCCAGCGTCACGCTACTTCCGTGCGCGCTGAAGGAGTCGGTCAGCAGCAGGAAGTTGTCCCGCTTGTCGCCCGCGCTGCGGGCGTGAACGACCTCATCGGCGAGAATCCCGTCGGCCACGGTCACCCCGAGGACCTCCGCCACCATCGCGTCCAGGGGGTCTTCGACCGGTGCCGGCAGCGGGGCCCGTGCGGCCCGTGGTTCGAGGGCGAGAAACAGCGACCCGCCGGACTCGAGATAGCCGCGCAGGGAATCCGTCTCCGCCTGGGAGAACGGGTATCGCGGCCCGAGCACCATCACCAGGCTCGCGTCGGGAGGTACGCCTTCACCGAGCTTCTCACGCAACCCGAGTTCCTTGACGGTGAAGCCTTGGCTCTTGAGTTCCTCGCGAAGTCCGTTGGCCTGCAGCTCGGGGACCGGTTGCGCCGCCTGCCGCCAGGTCAGCTCGCCGTGGCCGGTCGTCACGTAGGCAATGCGCTCGCCGTGACCCAACTCGATGAGGACCTTCTGCACGTCCGCGTCGATCTTCTTGAGCGCCCGCTTGGCCTGATCGAACTCCGCGTTGACCTTGACGTTGCGCGTGACCGGCTTCGGGGGCGGCTCCTCCCCTTCGGCGACAGGTTGTGGGTCGATCAGGATGTCGCCCTGCGTGAACGTGATGGTGCCGTTGTTGCGAACGGCGAGCGCCTTGGCCAGCCGAGGCTCGGCCGCTTGGTCGATCACCTGCACCCTCAGCATGGGCCCTTCGAGGGGTCCAAAGTAGTTGCGCAGCTCCTGCGCGACCTCAGAGCTGGGTGGCATGAAGATGCGGACGTCGACCGGAGTCTCGAGCGCCTGCGCGAGGGCGAAGGTGGCCGTCCCCGGTTGCGGCGTCTTGAAGTACGCCAGGTCCCATCGCTCCTTCTTCTGGCTGGCGATGTAGTTGACCGGAAACGCCAGGCCAATGCCCATCGCGACAATCAGCCCGTGCAGCGCGAGTTCCCGCGCCCGTCGTTTGGGCATCATGGTCGGCGAGCTCTCGCAGGCGTAGTCCGCCGTGAGCATGGGAACGGTGCCGATGAGCCACACCAGGGGCCACAGCGACCGCCACGTCCCTAGCCAGCGCTCTTCGGCGTCCTCCCCGAGGGTGAGCGTGGCGACCACGGTGTCCGTCGTCGCCGTGTACAGGACCAGCGACGCCACGCCGGTGAGCAGCCCGATCAGCGCGAGGCGATGGCCCAATCGCAGGCCGGGATCCTTCGCCGCGCGCAGCGGGCCGAGCCTCAGCGCCGCCGCCGCCGCGAGCAACACGCAGCCAACGATCGTGACGATCATCTGAGGACCGTCGTTTCCATCGAGCATGCGCTGCCCGATGAACAGCGTGCCCATCGAGACCAGGTACAGCATTGCCGAGATGCTCATCGCCACCTCCTGGCCGCCATGAAGCGGGTACTGAGCGTCAGGAAAACGAACGCGACACTGACGTAAAACACAATGTCCTCGGTGTTGATCTGGCCCTGCATGAATCCGCGGAAGTGGCGGTCGTACAGGCTCATATAGGAGAAGAGGTCCTTGAGCGGCGGGTCGGCGACCTTGGCCAACAGCCAGGAGATCACGAGGAAGACCTGCAGCGCGGTGGAGGTGAAACCGGCGACAAGCTGAGAGCGGGAGATCGTCGAGGCGAACGCTCCGATCGCCGCGGTTGCTGCCGCGACGAGCAGCAGGCCGGTGTAGCCAGCCACGATGTGCCCGTAGGACACCTTGCCGTTCACGAACACCAGCGCGGGCATGTACAGCGTCATGAGCACGAGCCCCGACAGCACCGTCATGGCCGAGAGGTACTTGCCGCCGATGATCTGCCACGGCCGAAGCGGGGAGCTGTCCACGAGCACCAAGGTGCCGGTCTGCCGCTCCTCGGCCACCAGCCGCATCGTCAACAGAAGTGAAGCGATGATCGTCGTGCCGAAGGAGAAGTAGAAGAACTGCTCCATCACCTCGGCGCTGTATTTCGGGCGATCGCCCAAGGCGACCGCGTTGAACAAGATCCCGTCCACGACCAACACCACGGCGATGACCGCGTAGCCCCAAACGTTGTTGAGATAGGCGGCCAGATCTCGGCGCGCCACAATCATCATCCCTCTCATGATGCTTTTTCCTCTACGGCCACGGCCGCTTTCGCGTCGCCCCGGGTGAGCTGCAGGAACGCCTGCTCGAGTTCTGAAACCGTGTCCGCCACGGCAAACACGCCGAGACCCGCCGCGACGATATGGGCGACCAACGCATCGCGGGCGCGTTCACCACCGTCCAGCGTCACCACGGCGCGCACGAGGCCCTCGTCCTGTGCGACCTCGAAGTCGGTGACGACATCGCTGCTCGAAAGCGCTTCTTTGACGGCCGAAACGGTGCCGCGCAGGCTGAGCGTCACCGAACCACCGCCGCCTTGTTGCTCGGCGAGTTCCTCCGTCGAGCCCTCGGCGACGATGCGCCCGCCGTGAATGACGAGCACCCGATCGCACGTCACCGCGACCTCGGTAAGGATGTGGGAGCTGATCAGCACGGTGGCGCGCTCCTTGAGCGAGCGGACGACCTTCCGCATCTCCACGATCTGCTGCGGATCGAGCCCGCTGATCGGTTCGTCGAGGATCACCACTTCGGGGCGGTGAATGATCGCCTGGGCGATGCCGACCCGCTTGCGATAGCCGTGAGACAGCTCGGAGATGACCTTGTGCTGCATCGTCCCGAGGTCGCACAGCTCGATCACCTTGGGCAGCTCGGCGTCGACGTCCTTGGCGGAGCAGCCCTTGGCCTGCCCCACCCAGCGGAGGAACTCTCGCACCTGCATCTCCCGATACAGCGGCGGCTCCTCGGGCAAGAAACCGATCTTGGTTCGCAGGGCGTCGGGGTCCTCGAGCGCATCGACGCCGCCCACGCGCACGATGCCCGCGCTGGGCATCAACAGCCCCGCGAGGACTTTGAGGATCGTGCTCTTGCCCGCGCCGTTGAGGCCCAGGAAACCCACAATCTCGCGCTCGCCAATCGAGAACGAGGCGTCCTGCACCGCAGCAAAGTCACCGTAGTAGCGGGTGAGTCCTTCAACTTCGATCATCGGTCCCCCTCAATCCAAAAAGAAGTCCGGCACCAGGTCTGCACCGGGTTCAACGGCGTACGGGTCGAAGTCGGTGACTCCGGCATCCCGCAACACCGCATCATCGACGAAGAAATTTCCGGTGGTGGTCTTGGCGTCCATCACGAGAACGGCATGCGCCGCGTCGGCCATGATCGTCGGCTTGCGGCAGCGCTTCATCATGTCGTCGCCGCCGATCACGTTGCGGACCGCGGCGGTGGCGATGGCGGTGCGGGGCCAGAGACCATTGACCGCGATCTTGCCCTTGAACTCGCCGGCATGGCCGATGACGCACATGCTCATCCCCATCTTCGCCATCGTGTAGGCGGTGTGGCTGCGATACCACTTGGGATCATCCGAGAGCGGCGGACACAACGTGAGCACATGCGGGTTGTCGGCCTTGAGCAGGTGCGGCGCCGCCTTGGCAGTGCACAGATACGTGCCGCGCGCGTTGACCTGCTGCATGAGGTCGTACCGCTTCATCGGGGTGTGGGCTGTGTTCGTCAGGCTGATCGCGCTGGCGTTGTTGATAAGGATGTCGATGCCCCCGAAGGTCTCCACGGCCTTGGCCATCGCGGCGTCGACGGCCTCCTCGGAGCGGATGTCGGTGACGATCGGAAGCGCGGTGCCACCGGCGGCTTCGATCTCCTCGGCGGCGGTGTAGATCGTCCCGGGGAGCTTGGGGTGGGGCTGCGCGGTCTTGGCCGCGACCACGATCTTC
>CAYGTG010000592.1:0-3808 GCA_964352485.1 uncultured Nannocystaceae bacterium
CTTTCCGCCTCCGTTGGGGCCGACGAGCGCGATAAAGAAAAACTACCATTACACCTAAAAATAAAAATAAAAAGCGCCGAGCGTGGCCGTGATCGCGGCAGACCAGGTGTTCATCGCCACCACCGGGTCCGGCGCAGTCCGGGCAACGTGCGGAGCCCAGCGAGCAGGACCATGCCCACACCCGAGAGGAACAGCGAGAAGACCACCGCGAGCCGTACATCCGACTCGAGCGCCGTGAAGATCGCGAGCGGGAGCGTCTGCGTGATCCCGGGCATGTTTCCGGCGAACAGCAGGGTCGCACCGAACTCGCCCAGCGAACGTGCCCACGCCAGCGAAGCCCCGCCCAACAGGCCCGGCATCGCGATCGGCAGCGCCACGCGAACGAACGCACCGGCCGGGGTCGCCCCGAGGGTGCGCGCGACCGCGACCGTATCCCGGTCGACCTCGCGGAATGCGGATGTGGCGGCCTGCACGAAGAATGGAGCAGAAACCACCACCTGCGCCAGCACCACCGCGGCCTCGGTGAACGGAATGCGCACGCCCAGCCCGAGCAGCGCAGGCCCCAGGATGCCTTGAGCTCCGAAGGTCTGCAGAAGCGCAACGCCCACGACCGCCGGGGGGATCACGATGGGGACCTCGACCAACACCGACACCATGCGCGCGCCTTTCGAGGACGAAGTGGCCAGCCACCATGACAGCGGTATCCCGAGCACGACCGTGAACCCGAGACTCACGACGGTGGTGCGTAAGCTGAGCCGCAGCGCCCGAGCGAACAATGGGTGGCTCAGGCCGGACACGAACTCGCTCGGCGCCACCGAGACCGCCAGCGCAAACAAGGGAATGACCAGCAAGCCCACCAGCGCGGCTCCCAAGAGGCCGCCGGCGACGGGCATGACGCGCCCCGGCCATGCGCGCCCCGGCGAGTTCATCGCGCCTCCGTCTCAAAACCGTGCGCAGCGAGGACGGCCTGGCCCGGGGCAGACAGTACGTACTGGGCAAAGCGCCGCGCGGCCTCGGGGTGCGGGGCGTCGGAGAGGACGCCGATCGGAACCTCGACCGGCACCGCGAGGTTGGCGGGGATGCGGACCGACCGGATGCTCGGCGCGTCCATGGCGTCGGTCCGATAGACCAGGGCCGCGTCGGCCTCGCCCAGTTCGACTTTCGCCCGCACCAAGCGGACGTTGCTCTCCCGCGAAACGACGTGCGCACGCACCGTCTGCGCGAAGTCCTCATCACTGCGGCTCAAGACCGCGTCCGCGTAGCGGCCTGCCGGAACCGAGGCCGACCCCAGCACGATGCGTTGTGCCCGACGAAGATCTTCGAAGCGTTCGATCCCCGCGGGGTTGTTCGAGGGCATGACGACGACGAGTTCGTTGCGCGCAAAGACGGCGTCAAAGCCGAGCCGCCCGGCGTCTTTGAGCGCCTTCATCTGCTCTGGATCCGCCGAGGCGAACACGTCGGCCGCCGCGCCCTGCTCGATCTGCAGGCGAAGCACGTGGCTCCCCGCGAACGTCAGCTGAACATCGAGCCTGGGGTGCTCACGCTCGAACGTTGCCTCGAGTTCTGTGAAGGCTTCTGTCAGCGACGACGCGGCAAACACTGCAAGCGGAACCCGCCTCGATGCGTCGGCGCACCCGCCCCATACGAGGGAGAGCAGGACCGCAGATCGCAGGACAACCCGGGACATGACTCACCGTGGGCTCGCGGCAATGTTGCCGCCATCGACCGTGATCACGCACCCCGTGGTGCTCTGGGCGCTCGCCAAGTAGACGAATGCGTCGGCAACATCGTCGGCTGTGACCGCGCGCTGCAGCAGGTTGGAGCGAAAGTAGGCGTCGACATCGAGCCCGCGCGCCTGGGCCCGCTTGCGAACATCGTCCGCGTCCAAGAGGTTGGTTCGAATGCGGTCGGCATTGACCGCGTTGGAACGAATCCCCGCGTCGGCGCCCTCGATCGCGTACTGCTTCATCAGGGCGTACAAGCCGGCCTTCGCCACGGCGTAGGGTCCGAAGCCCTTGCCGGGATTGAACGCGGCCTTCGACACGTTGAACAACAAGCTGCCGCCCTGCCCTTGTGCCCGCAACACCCGCGTTGCGGCGGAGGCCAGGGTTTGGTGAGAACGGAGGTTGACGGCCAGGCTCGCCTCGAACAGGTCCGGCGGACACTCGTGGATCGGGGCCTGAGGTGCGGTCCCGGCGTTGGAGACAACGTGGTCGATGCCCCCGTAGGCCTCGACGCAAGCGCGCACGGCCGCCCCGACCGCGGCCTCGTCCGTCACATCAGCCACCGCGAACTCGGCTCCGAGCGCGCGCGACCTCGGCCACCGCGCCGTCGCGATCGATGAGGAATAGCGCCGCGCCCAGCCGTGCAAACGCCTGCGCCGTAGCCTCCCCGATCCCCGAGGCAGCCCCGGTCACCAGGACAACCCGTCCTTGCTGCGGTGCGGCGTTCTTCCGACCGAGCTTGGCCTGCTCGAGGGACCAGTACTCCATGTCGAAGAGGTCCCCATCGGGCAGTGCTCGGTAGCGACCCACCGCTTCCGCGCCGCGAATCACCTCGATGGTGTGTTCGTAGAGATCGGCAGCCACGCGCGCCGCGGTGCGCGACGCACCCGCGGCCACAATTCCGACGCCGGGGATCAAGGCGACGACGGGGTCGGACGAGAGCTTGGTCCGCGCGACGCCCTTGGCCGCCACTTGGGCTTCGAAGTAGGCGTCATACCGCCGACGGAACGCCTGAACCTGCGCCGACACGTAGCCCGCCCAGTCCGAGCCGGCGACCTGGGGATCGAGCAGCAGGGGCACGGCTTTGGTCCGAATGACGTGATCGGGGGTCGCCGTGCCGCGCTGCGACAGCGAGATCACGTGGGGATCAGCTGCGAAGGCGAGCGCTGCGGCCGTTGCCCGACGCTCGAGGACCACGCGACCCAAGCAACCCCGTAGGGAAGGCGCGAGCGCGGCGTAGTCGGCCCGCGCAGACGAGACCGCGACCTGCGTGCGCTTGTCCGCGACAAACGCCTCGGCCTGGCGCACCGCTTCGATGTGGCGCTCATAGGCCTGCTTGGCGGTCTCCCCAAACGTGAACAACCCGTGCTGAACGAGAAAGAGGCCCTCGCACTCGGGCTGGGCCTCGTAGACCTCGGCCGCGAGCTTGGCTAGCGCGAAGCCGGGCATCACGTAGGGGACGACCGCCAGCCGGTCCCCAAACACCTCCGCAGCGAGCGCGCCGGCGTGCTCCTGATCGGCCAACGACAGGATCGCGTCGGCATGCGAGTGGTCGATGAACCGGTGGGGCAAGAACGCGTGCAGCAGCGTTTCGACCGAAGGATTGGGCGCGCTGGCGTCGAGCAGCCGGGTCCTCGCCGCGTTGACCATGTCTTCGTCCGACAGCGCCGGCAACGCCCGAAGCCGGATGAGGGTGTCGAGCCGAACGGCCGACAACCCGGCGGGCTCGATGTCCCCAAGATCCCAGCCGCTCCCTTTGACACACAGCACCGACGCCGGCTGCCCCAGGTCGTCGGGCAGCTGTGTCTTGACCGAGGTGTTGCCTCCGCCGTGCAACACGAGCGCCGGCTCAGCGCCGATCAATCGCGACGTGTAGACGCGAAGCGCCACGTCTTCGTTGCTGCCAGGCGCGCCCGCCCAGCGTTTCACAGCTGCTGCCGCCTCCGCGTCGGACCACCGCGATCGCATGTCCGCCTGTTAGCACGGACCACGGCCCAAGAGCCATGCGCGCCCCCAACGCTATCCCAGACGCCCCTAGCCTAACGTGGCGTCTTGTTCGCCGCCTTGTAGGCCGCGAGCACGTC
>CAYGTG010000592.1:3818-5582 GCA_964352485.1 uncultured Nannocystaceae bacterium
CGCACGTCCTTGCAGGACGGCGAGGTCTCGACATCGCGGGGGCTCTTGAGGGTGCCGAGCAGCCGATCGCCGCCCACGAGAGTCACGCCCATCCAGTAGTGCTCGTTCTTGAAGTGGTGCAGCCGGTGATGGCGCACCAGGAACTTCAAGTAGCGCGTTCGAGGCTTGTAGGTGCTGTGGCACAGGTAGTGGGTCCACTCGTAGACCAAAGCGATGAGGATCGAGGTGGCGGTGAAGGTGGCGGCCAGGCCCTGCGGAAGCAGCAGGTGTGCGAACACGGCCACACCGCCAAAGACCAAGATGCCACTGCTCACCGGAATGAACCACCAGCGGGGCGCATGAGGATCGGTGTGATGGGACCGATGGTCCCGCGCCAGCCGTGGGTCGAGCGTGAGGGGGCCGACCGTTCGGGGGCGGGCATGCAACACGAACACGTGCACGAGCCACTCGGTCATCGGCTGCAGTGCGACCTGCAGCGAGACCAGCGCGAAGTCCCAGACGGTGAACCCCCCCAGCCAGACCCGGTACGCGAGCGCGTACACAGCAAAGCCCACCAGCAGTCGCGGCGAGGCGTGACGAAAGAACAGTCGCACCGCGTCGGGCAGGCGCAGCCCGGGTGCGCGAGGGTGGGTGGCGGCATTGGGGTTCATGACAGGGATCCTTTGGAAGGGTCGGTCGAATTCGTATTGGGTGATTCTTGCTCCGCTGCCAGGGCTTCGAGCAGATCGAACACCCGAACGGTGCCGCGCTGCACGAGCGCTTCGGCGGCGCGCCGAGCCGCATCACCGTCTTGGGCCACAACGGCGGCCAGGATGTCGGCGTGACCACCGACGTCCGAAACCTCATCGGCCATGATGACGACCAAAGCACCACGGATGAGCTCATAGGTGTCGCGCAGCGTGTTGAACGAGAGCCGGTACGCGACGTTATCCGAGGCCCGAACGAGCGCATCCCAGAACTCGAGGGAGTGTCCCTGCAGCGCGGCGAGGTCTTCGGTCTCGCCCATCGCGGCGACCAGGTTTGTGATCCGTTCGACCGTGCCCGCATCCCTGCGCGTGGCGGCAAGACGAGCGACGTCTGGAGCCAGCGCGGAGCGCATCTCCATGACGGCGCGGGCAACCCGAACATCGATCTCACCGTCGGCGCGGATCATCAGGGAGCCAAGCAGGTCGAGGCCGGCGGTCTTGCGGTAGTCGAGCACCCGCGTGCCACCCCCCTGCTGGATCTGAACCAGGCCGCTTTGGGCCAGACGCTTGAGGGCTTCGCGAACGGCGCCACGATTGACGCCGAGCACCTGCACCAGCTCGCGCTCCGAGGGCAGCAACACCCCCGGCTCCATGCGCCCATCGACGATTTCCCGCGAGAGCTGCTCGAACACCTGATCGGAGATGGTTCGGCGGTCGATCTTCTGAAGACCCATCTCTCTCACTGTGTGGCCGATTCACCTGATCTTCAACTGGTCATACCAATAACCCTTCAGACCATGGCGACAGCGATGATCGGGGCTGCTCTGGGACCGCTGCGCGCAACTCACGCCCGCGAACGACTCCGGTATGATCCGTCAATGCCCCCGCTTCGGCACGGCCCGACCGCGTTGCTCCTCGGCCTGCTGGCGGCCGCGTGTGACTCCAGCCCCACGGCGGCGAGCGGAACCGACGGAGGCAGCAGCAGCAGCGGCGGGACTGACGCCCCGGTCAGCGCGACGACGGACGTCACCGACCTCAACGACCCCTCCACCACGAACCCAACCGAGCCCTCCGCCAG
>CAYGTG010000593.1:0-5576 GCA_964352485.1 uncultured Nannocystaceae bacterium
GTACGGGGAGTTGCGATAGGAGACGAGCGCGAAGCTGTGATCTG
This sequence comes from uncultured Nannocystaceae bacterium, assembly GCA_964352485.1. Taxonomy (GTDB): domain Bacteria; phylum Myxococcota_A; class Polyangia; order Nannocystales; family Nannocystaceae; genus CAJXVA01. The sequence continues at coordinate 45 of CAYGTG010000593.1, forward strand.
CACTCGAGCTGACGTTGAGGATCGAGACGTAGGTGCTCGGGTCGTCTTCCTTCAAGAAGTTGTCGAGCTTCATCGATTGTTGTTTGGGCCTATCTGGGGTTGGAAGCGCATGCATCGACATGAGCCCCGTCGCCACGGCCGAGAGGGTACTGCAGACCCCCGATCCAGTCCTGACGCCTCGATAGAACCGACCCAGAAGATCACCGAGAGTGCCCGGTTTTTTGCAAATGTTTGCCTCTAGCGAATTGCCGACAACGAGAAGAAATTGGGGCGGTATAGGATGGCAGATGTAGTAAGGAGGTTTTTCGTAGTCGAGATACTTGCTGTCGCGATCGCATTCGGGCATCGCGTTGTTGAGGGGCCCAAACCTTGCCTGTCGCCGAGTCTCACGGACGCCGCGCGTGGCCAGCATCGTGGCTTTGTAGATATTGATCTGCTCCTGAGACTTCAGGAGCCGATCCTTCCCTTTTGCCACGTCAGCTTCCGACTTACGCTTCGGAATATCAGTCTTGTTGTAACTTTTTGAATAGGCAACGAGGGGCCGGTTATGCGCAACATCTGCTACGACCGTCCAGTCATTCACGTCTTTGAGGTCTTCTTTGACTCCCCCGTCGCTGTAGTATTGTACTTCAAGTGTCATGGTTGCCTTCGTTCTTTGTGGGCATGCTCGAGGTCGAGATTGTCGAGTGCAATCGAGTCGGGGATGGGAGTCGTGTCCGAGGACTCCTCGGCATCGTCGACCCACTCCAAACCGAGGTTGGTCAGCCTGCCTCGAGTCCCGGGGATCGACGAAACGGGGTCGAGATGACCGATGCGGACGGGTGCGTCGAAGAAGGGCTCGCGATCGCCTTTCCACAGGCGCAAGCGGGCACACCTCGCGCTCGGGTGGATCTCGACTGAGATCACGCCTCCCTCGTCGGTCTCTCCGACGTGGGTCTGTCCGTCGACCTCGACTTCGTAGGTTGCGCCGGCCACCGGCTCGGCCGCTCGGTCGAGCATCTGCAAGTTGAGCCAGGCCCTCGGCCGCGTGAGACGAAACCGATGCAGTTTGTCGACGGGGCACGGATCTTCGGGATGTCGCTGTTTCTCTGGAACCGAGAGTTCATCTCCAGGGAGCAACGTCTGTGCATCCTCGCGCTCCTCGCGCAGCTTGTCGTTGTCGGGGTCGTCCCAGACCCGTTTCCACGTGTCGAAGCCAGCGTCGTAGGCGATGCTCAGGAGGCTTTCGCCCGGCTTGATAATGTGTTTCGTCGCCATGGCCTACAGAGGGTGGGCGCTGACGTAGGTCCATGCGCGGCTGTCGAATTCGGGGAAGGAGACCTTGCAAGCGCCCGACTTGCGGATCTCTCGAATCTCGGCCCGGCCTTCGTGGTCGAGGATGCCGCGATGGGCACGGCCCTCGGGATCGACGAGGTGGTACTGGGCACCCGCGACGGGACGGTCACGCAGGTCGACAAGCTCCAGTACGACGGCGTGCACCGGGATCTCGGTAGGTTCATCGCCCGCCAACGCGGCGAGCCAGTCCGCCTGGGGTGGACGTCCGGTGACCTGCACGACGGGGGCCCATGCCTCGTACTGCAGACGCCCCGACTCCAGTGCACGAAGGGCTCGTTCGATGAGTACGCGAGGCGCGTCGGACCAGGTGTCGAGCAGGTCGGCGAGAGCCCGTGCTCCGTCGTGCGACGCCGCGAACGCCTCGAGCTCTAGCTCGACCTCGCGAGTAACACGCGTCGGCTGCGGAAATCCGAAGGTGGAAACCTGGAGGCGGCCAAAGCCGAGCTGGATGAACCGGGACAACGGAAACAGCGAAGCTCGCGTCCGCGCGGCCTCCAATGTCACCCGGATTTCGCCGGTGTTTTCCTTGCGATAGATCCGGTCTATCTGGGAGATAGAGAGTGAGTATTGGCCGCGCGAGGGCCGCGAGCAGGGCTCCAGACGCCCAATCCGGCAGCTCAAACAAGCCAGGCGGTTGCGGAGTTTGCGACCGACCTCCGCGTGGGAGGAGAGTATGCGTTCGCCGTCCGCCACGGTTCGGCCGTTGAGCGCCGACGCCGTGAAGGACTCACGGGCCCCGAGCCCGTTGGCGACGGCGCACCGCCGACGCGCACATCCCGGCGGCGCGCCGGCCAGGGTCTACGAGGGCGCTCCGCAAGAGCGCTTCTGGGTGAATATGGGCAATGCTTGCCCCTGGAAAGATCCTTCCAGCTCCACCTTGGAGCGAATACTCAAGCGACTGAGCTCGTGGAAGCATGCAACCTCCTGGAACTCGACGGGAACGGCGGTCTCTCGCCGCGCAAGTGGCACAGCATTTTGGAGTCGCGGTGGCGGCTCTCGGCAGACCGAACCTTCAGGCCATGTCCGACCCGCACGCGCTACATGACGTAGAGCTGGACCAGCCGCGTCGCGTAGAGCGCGAAGATTAGGAAGAGGCTGACGTTGAGGAAGATCCGGTAGCGCCGCGCAATCTCGGAGTCGCGTCGCACAAACAAGCGCGCCGCAACCGCCAAGATGGCGATCGCCGCCAGGACTTTCGAGACCACGGGCAGAGGATAGCAGGCCGATCCGCAACGCGCCTGGAATGAAGCCCCCGGCGCGACTCCGGCAGCCCCTGGGCCATGCAGGCGTGCGGTGACCTCCCGGTCATCCGCCTACTCCACGCCCATCTTGGCGCTGATCGCCTCGGCCTCGTCGAGCCACTTCGCGAGGCTGCCCTCGATGCCATTGCTCCAAAACGACGCCTCCCGGGGATCGAGCCCAAACGGCTCCATCAGCTCAACCGCATCCTTGGTCCCACCGGCCTTGAGCAGGTCCAGGTACATGCCCTCGAACTCGTCGCCGAACTTGTCTTGCACGGCGAACAGCGACTGCGTGAACAGCTCTCCGAATGCGTAGGCGTAGACATAGAATGGACGCAGAAAGTGGCTGACATAGGACCACAGGTTCTCGGTGTGGTCGTACGAGAATAAGTCGCCCGGCTTCCCGTAGAAGTCGTAGGTCACGTCCATCCAGTGGCCGTTGAAGTCCTCGGCCGTCAGCTTGCCGGCTTTGCGTGCCTCGTGGATGCGACGCTCGAAGTTGGAGAAGGAGATCTGCCGCACCACCGTGTTGATGTGGTCGGAGCACTTGTCCATCAGCATGACCAGGCGCTGCTCGTCGGTCTCGGCCCGGTCGAGCAGGTACTTGAACGTGGTCATCTCGCCGAAGATCGACGCGGTCTCAGCGTAGGCCATCGGTGCGCGAAACATCAAAGGGCCCTGAGCGTTGGCGGCCAGCATCCCGTGCACACCATGTCCTGCCTCATGCGCCACCGTCATCACGTCGCGGGTCGAGCCCATGTAGTTGAGGAAGTTGTACGCCCGAGCCTCTTCGCCCGGCAGGCACACCGCGAAGTTGAACGCTCCGCCGGTCTTGCCCTCGTCGGGCGGCGCATCCACCCACTTGCGATCGACCATCGTCGAGACGAGTCCTCGCAACGTGGGGCTGAACGAGCCGTAGGCCGAGAGCACGGTGTCCATGCACTCGTCCCAGGGCACAACGCGATTGTCGGCGAACGGAAGCTTGGCGTTGCGGTCGCTCCAACGCAGCGTGTCCTGCCCGAGGTGCTTGCGAAGCAGGTTGTAGTAGCGACGCGCGTGCTTGGCCCCGGTCTGCGCCACCACGTCGTGCAGCGCCTCGACGGTGGCGTCGTCGATCTTGTTGCCAAGGTTGCGCGCCGACATCGGGCTGGCGTAGCCGCGCTCGGTGTCCTCCACCGACTTGGCGCCGATGACTACATTGAGCGTGCGGGCCATCAAGCGATCGAACTTCTGCTCGGTCAGCCCCTTGCTAAACACGCCCAGCGCCTGGTCCCGAACCTCACCGTCGGGGTCGTTGCTGATCACGTGCAGGATCTGGGGGAGCATCATCGACTGCCCCTTGAACTCGAAGCGAAGTTCGGCCTCCCACTCGTCGATGTAGTCCGACCACTCCGAGGGCCCGAACGGGCCGCGCAGAGTGAGGGCGCGCTCGACCCCCTCCTCGAGCAGGTACTTGCCGTTGATGCGCACGTTGTCGATCATCGACTGGTGACGCTTCACCACCGCGTCGCTCGCGAGCAGGCCCTGGTAGGTCTCCTCGGGCATCGCCACGAGTTCGTGCTCGAAAAAGTTGAGATTGTTCGCCTCGGTCCGGCTCCACGTCTCCTGCACGACGCCCAGCTTCTGCTGAATCTTGGAGTTGGTGGCATCGGTGCTGCGGCGCAGGAAGAGATAGACCAGCAGCTTCTCGGCCAGGCAGGTCATCGCGGCCTGGCTCTTGAGGGACGCCCCGAGCTTGGTGGCGAGCTTGCCTTCGTACTCGGCGGAGAACGCCTCCGCCATCGAGACGAGCTCTGCCAGGTCGGCGTCGAGTTGGGGGTCGTCGAGGTCTTTGTAGAGGTCGGCGAGGTCCCAGCGGACGTCTTCAGCACCCGTCGCGGGCGCTGGCTCTGCTCTCGAAGTGTCGCTCATGGCGGGCACCATAACCACGGAGGTGCAGCCGCCGCGAGCCCGGACGTCTGCGGCTCGATTCGGCCGCGTTCTCCGAGCAGGGACAGATGTAATCAGACGTGGTCAAATATACGCCGCGCGCTTCAGAGTGTCGGAGCAGTGCGAGGGGCGCACCGAACTTCAGCCGGGCCCATGGCCTCTGCGATGCGTTCGCGCGAACCGGAGGGCTCGCGGTCGAGCTGCTCCACGTTCGAAGCGCGATCGAGCTGATCGGCCTGAGCACGCTAGGCCCGGCGGAAATCCGCGTTGCATCGGCGGGGGGCGCACCGTGACCGCCGGATGCCTTTGCCCCTGCGCACACTCGTCAAGACGAAGCGACTGCACGGCAAGTTGTGACCACCGTTCTGAGTTGGATCACTGCTTCGGACTGGGACCACTACGATGGCTCGCCCACCCACGCTGTTTCATTCGGTCACGCAGGACACCATGAAATGGTTTCCCCGCAGGACAGAAGTACGCGTCCACGGCAGCCAAACTGACGATCAAGAGTCTCGTGCGCATCGACGGAACGCGAGGCATCAACGATGCACCGCTCGGCGTTACACTCCTGCGGTGAAGGATCCCGCCCCGGACGATCCCGCTGACGCCCCGACCGTGGTGCCGGCGGCTGGGGACGCTGACACACTCGGGCTCTTCACAGCGGAGTCATCCAAGGCTTCGGTCGTGGATGCGGGGGACGAAGAACCCCTCACGGTCGAGGGCGAGCGCTACGATCGGCGCGCGCTGCTGGGTCGCGGAGGCATGGGCGAGGTCTTTCTGTGCACCGACCCCGTCATTGGCCGCCAGGTCGCGCTCAAGCAGATCCGTGACGGCGTCGACGCGGACCCCAGCGCTCGCCGACGCTTCCTGAGGGAGGCGCGGGTTCAAGGCCAGCTCGAGCACCCGGCGATCGTTCCCGTGTACGAGCTCTCGCGCAATGCGGACGGCCGAACCTACTTCACGATGAAGCGGGTCAAGGGTGAATCGCTGCTCGAGATCCTGCAGCGCATGCGCTCGGGGACTCCCA
>CAYGTG010000594.1:0-4412 GCA_964352485.1 uncultured Nannocystaceae bacterium
CTCCAGAGCGGCGCAGCAGCGTCGCCGACGCCCCCGAGTTCGAGCGCTTTCACGAGACCCCCGAGTTCCAGGCGTTGTTCGCGGACACCGACCCTTCGGCCGTCGACCCCGACCTGTCCTGGCTCGACGTCTTTCCAACCTGGCTGCAGGTGCTGGCCAGCGACCCTCTCCTGTCGGCAGCCGGCGTACAGTGGCTCGACGGTCCGCAGAGCCAGCAACGCTCGGGCGCGCTGCGCGAGGCGTACGATGGTGCCGGACCTCCAGGGGTCACCCACACCAAGGCCACGCTGCGGCACGCACGCAAGCAGGTCCGGCGGGCACGGGTCGTCGCGCGGGGACCAAGCACCACGCGCCGCGATGGCATCGAGGAGTCGTCGTGGCTCATCGTCGACGAACAAGAACCCACGCGCCTGTTCATTGCCCTGACCGACGACTATCCCCCGTTCCTCTGGCTCGAAGCCGGGGACGCACCGCAGTCGGTTCACGACACGCTGGCCGAGTACTTTCCGGCTCCGCAGCGCGACCGACGGCGCCTGCCTTCCCGGGCCCGTGGATTCCTGGGGTACCGGGGCCGCTTTGGGGTCACCAGTCCCAGCGGCGACCTCGTGCCCGGGGACGAGCTGGGCCTCGATCACCACTTCGCGCTGTGCCCGTTCGTCGAGCCCGGATCGTGGGGCAGCGCCTACTCCGACGATCCCTGGCCCGAGCACGTCCCGCAGCAGCCAAACTCGATCCCACACTTCGAGCGCCGGCAGCGAGAGAGCAACCGCCAGGCCGAGGGGTCTGTCTGGGCCCGAACCCGCCGCACCCGCCACAGCCGCAGCTACCTCTCGTTCGAACTGCACCATGACGACGTCTTTGTGATCGACGTTCGCTACCACCCCACTCGCCAGACCGCGGTCGTGGAGCGCATGAACCACCACTTCGGCTGCGACTACCCGGTCGACATGCCCGTGGACGTCATCGCCGCCCTTTTGGGCTTCGGCTTCGACAGCGCAGGAGACCTGCAAAACGAGCTCGAGATCACCTCGGAGCCTCAGGCGGTGGCCGGCCTGCTCTCGCTCTTGTCCGCGCTTCGCCACAGCGACCTGTCGATGTTCCGCACCTTCCGGCGCTACATGGATCATCCAGATTCGGGGGTGCGAACCACGCTGTGGAACATCTTCGCGGCGTACAACTTCGAGTCGCTGCTCGAAGAGGCGCTGCTCATCGAAGAAGAGCCCAAGGTTCTCGGGCAGCTGCGCTCCCTGCTCGACGAGGGCATCCCCATCCTCACGCACGACGACGACGACGACGACGACGACGACGATCAGCTCGACGACGCGGAGGCTGCCTCGTGAGCCGGGACGACACCCTTGTCTTTCGGGAGTCCGTCGATCGCAAAGGAATCGTCGCCTTCGCGCGCCGTATGGGCTGGTCAGGGGTCGGGGACGTGCAGCGCGGGCATTTCGTCCTTGCGAGTGAGCGGTTCACCACCTCGGACGGCACGAGCATCGAGTACCTCGAGGACCACACCGGCGACGTCCGGTACGTCCAGCTCTCGGGGCCAAGTCAACGCTCGGTCGCGGCGATCTTGCGTGAGTCCCTGCCCTGCTACGAGGCATCCGAGCTGCTGCAAACCCTTCCGGAATCCACAGAGCCTATCGAGTGGCTCCGCGGCCTGTCCCGCTTGGCGGTCTACCGGCCCAAGCAGACCAACACCCTGTACCTGTCGCTGTGGTCGCGGGCGCTCAACCACGCCGATGCATCGGTCCGCCGGGCTGCCGCGCGGACCTGCTATGGCTGCACCTGGCCAGAGCTGCTGCCCCTGGTGCTCGGCCGTATCGCCGTGGAACGCGAGATCAAGCGACCCCTGCAGGCCCTCGCGCGTCACCTCAAGAGCGGCGCGGCTGCAGCCGCTACCACTCGTCCTTCGGCTTGAGATCGCCCTCTGGCGTCAGCGTCATGTAGAAGCGGGGCATCCAGTCCTCAGGGATGGCTTGGCGTTTCGCCCATGCCTCGAACTTCTCGCGGTCCTTCTTGCAGAACCCTGCAAACACGAAGTGGAGAAGCTCGGCGGGGTTGTTGACCGCCTTGAGGAAGGCTCCCCAGTCGCCGGCGAAGTGCTTGTTCACCTCACCTTGGATGTCCGCGTACGAACCCGCTTCAGTCTCTTCCGGCATCTCGCCCATGCCTCGACCCTACCACGTCAACCGCAGTGAATTCGCAGCCCGCGAAGCCACGATCCGACTCAGCGCGCCTGCCGAAACAGCGACCCGCCGGACTCGTAGAACACCGCGACGGAGTCGACCGCGACGAAGCTCGGATTGGACAAACCAGAGGCCACCGTCATCATGTCGCCGCCGGCCTTGGGCACCACATGGACGGTGCCCGCCGGCTCATTGGTCCAGTACACGCTCGCCGCGTCCATCGCCAGACCCGCAGCGCCGGCCTGGCCGGTCACCAACAGCTCGGGTACGCCGCCCGCCTTGGGCACCCGCGTAATCGCGCCCGCCGCCGCCTCGATCCAGTACACGTGCGTCGCATCCAGGGTCAGGGTTCGGGGCTGTGTCTGCCCGGTCGCCAGCGCCCGCGGGGGTGCCTGAGCGTCCCTGGGAACCGCCCATACCGTCGAAACCGGCGCCGGAGACAACACGAAGACATGGGTGGCATCGGCCTGCAGTTCGGTCGGTAACGCGGCAGGTCCGGCCGGGACCGGCGTTTTTGGCTTCCGTGCCTTCGGGTCGGGCACCGGCCGTCCGGGCACCAGGACGCGAGGCGTGCCACCGGCGACGGACGCCATCATGACCGCTCCCGTCGGGCCATCGATGAACGCAAACTCGCCGTCGAGAAACGCCGCTCTCGTGGGGGAGAAGCCTTCGAGCGAGATCGTGGTGGGCTCGTGTTTTCCGCGGACCTTGTCGACCCAAACCTGCCCGCCGGTGGGACCTCGCGCGACCCAATACAGGAAGTCTTTGGTGGGCGTGACGTCGACCGCGTCCGGCTGGTTTCCGAAGGCCTCGATCGCACCGCCAATGTTCCGAGCCCGAAACACGCCCGGAGGCTGGGAGGAGGTCCAGTACACGTGAGCCTGATCGATGAAGACATCCGCGATGCCCAGCTGGCCTTCGATGACCACCGTCGGCGGAGGCGGTCCGGTGGGCATCGGCTCGACGGGCTTCGGCGCGTCGTCACCACGAGGATCGAACCCCAACGCTTCGAGCAAGGCGCGGTCGAACGTCGCCGTCCTCTCGGACTTTTTCTTCCCCTCGAGCGCGGTGTCCAGCGCAGCCATCACCGAGACACACTTGTCCTCGCCGACCTTCTGGGCCTCGAGCGCTTGCCCGAACTCGACGGTCTCACACGACTTCGTATTGCCCTCCAGGCAGATCCGCTTGACGAGCTTGTCGCACGTGTCGGGGCGCGTCATGAACCACAGCGCGCCGCCACCGATGACCACGGCGCCGAGCGCCAGCGCGCCCATCAGCTGGCCGCGCCGCTGTGGCGCTCCGATGCCTCCGCCCTGTCGGGCTTCACGCTCGCGCTCGATCGCTTCGAGTTCGGCGTCGATCTCTTCGTCCGTGAGCGGAAGCGGCGCGACCCGTCCGTCCGCCCCGTCGTCGTAGAAGGCCTCATCATCGCCCTCCCCGGAGAATGGGTCCTCGTCGGCTTCGAGCACCTCGACGGGCTGAAGCAGGGGTTTGACCATGACCGCCGGCGCGGGCTTGCGGCCGGCCGACTCGGCGGGCGCGAACAAGAGCTCACACAGCGCGCGGTCCTGACTCACTGCGGCCACGACCTGTTCCACGACGAGCTGGCGCTCTGCCTCGGTCGCTCGAGCAGGCGTCTCGTGCGCGGCAATGCGGGCAACGATCTCGTCAAACGCCTCGGTGCCACGCAACCGGCCCGCCGTAACGTCGGCGATGACTGCGTCCATGCCTGGAATGCTGGGCGACATCGCCCGCAAGCCTACCCTCGCCGGCTCCCGGCTACGAGACCCTCCGCGCCGCATTGCCGGAATGCGTCCCCCTGGGGGCAAATCATCACCTGTGCCTTGTCGTAAGGTCTCTGCGGGCCGTACGTTGCTGGGGCATGGGTGGTCGGAGATTCGGCAAAAGCATGGGGTGGATGAACGGGATGGCCGGGATCGGCCTGGGTCTGCTCGCCATGCCATCGGTCGCCTCGGCAGCCGAACCGGCCGCACAGCCCCCCGCGGCCGCGCCCGTGCCCCCAGACGCGGTCCAAGCCGAGCGAACTCGGCACAAGCGCGCACGCATGTTCTCGCTGGAGACCAACGCGGTCGTCACCCGCGAGCTCGTCCCCACCACTTTCCTCGGGATCGACGCCGCACTCGCCTTCGGTAACGACACCTTTACGCTTCGTGCCGGAGGTGCAGTGCTCGGCGCGGCTTCGTTCCGGCTCGCCGCCAACGA
>CAYGTG010000594.1:4422-5573 GCA_964352485.1 uncultured Nannocystaceae bacterium
CCGGTACGCGTTCACCCGAAACTTCGGCCTGCTGCTTGGCGTCGGGATGTCGATTCCTGCGGTCGGCCCCCAGTTCCGGGGCCGAGATCCCGCCGGCCGTCCCACGCCCGTCCTCGTCCCCGGTCCGATCGCAGGCACGTTGCGCATCGGCGGCACGTTCGGCTTCGGCTGAGCGCTCACGCCCTGGCTGCCTCCACCCGAGGAGAGCGCGCACCTTCGCGTCTGGGGCCCACGGGACCGGGGCTGCCGGCTTGGCGTAGACTCGCCGGATGAACGGTGGAGAGCTGATCGCCGAGGTCCTGAAGCGTCAAGGCGTGGAGTTCCTGTTCACGCTCTGTGGAGGACACATTTCGCCCATCCTCGTCGGCGCAAAGGCGCGCGGCATTCGGGTCGTCGATGTTCGGCATGAGGCCAACGCGGTCTTCGCCGCCGACTCCGTGTCACGCATGACCGGTGTCCCCGGCGTCGCAGCCGTCACCGCGGGCCCGGGGGTGACCAACACCATCACGGCGATCAAGAACGCCCAGATGGCTCAGTCTCCGCTGGTGCTCCTGGGTGGAGCCACCGCCACCATCCTCAAAGGCCGAGGCGCGCTCCAGGACATCGACCAAATGGCCCTGATCAGCCCCCACGTAAAGTTCGCGGCGGCGGTCACACGGGTTCGCGACCTGCCTCGCACCCTGGAGCGCGCCTTCGAGATCGCCCAGGAGGGCGTCCCGGGGCCCGTCTTCGTCGAATGCCCCGTCGACCTGCTCTACGACGAGCCGGTCGTGCGCGAGATGTTCGGCGCCAAGTCGGCCTCGGAGGTGAAGGGCCCGGCCGACGTCGCGCTCCAGCTGTACATGCGCTACTACCTGGCCAAGACCTTCGCCGGGAGCCAACGGGCCAAGGCCAGCGAAAAGGTCCAACCGGAGGTCCCCATGGCCTTCCCGGTCGCAGTCACCCGGGCCGCGGAACTGCTGGGCAAAGCAAAACGTCCGGTCATCGTCGTCGGCTCGCAGGCCACGCTGGGTGGACCCCGCGAGACCCAGCGCCTGGCCGAGGCGCTCGGGCGACTCGGAGCGCCGGTGTATCTCTCTGGCATGGCACGCGGCCTGATGGGCCGCGAACACGACGCCTGGTTCCGGCACAAGCGGACCAAAGCCTTGGGC
>CAYGTG010000595.1:0-5557 GCA_964352485.1 uncultured Nannocystaceae bacterium
GCTACGCACCGCGATGTCGGCTTCGCGCCGGGCCAGGTCGCTGGTTTCGTTGGTCGACACGATCTCGACCTCGATGCCGGGGTGAGTCCTGCGCAGCCGCGCAATGATGGGCGGCAGCGTGAACGTCGCGGTGACCTGACTGGCCGAGATGATGACGATGCCGTCTAGGGAGAGCGACTGACCGGCGGCGGTGAGGGCCAGACGCGTCGCCGCCTCGCCCATCGCGCGGGCGTGCTCGAGGAGACTGAGCCCCGTTGCCGTCAGCGCGAGTCCGTGCCCCACCCGCTCGAACAAGATGACGTCGAGCTCCTCTTCGAGCGCCGCGACCTGGCGGCCCACCGTGGGCTGGGCCATGCCGAGCGCTCGAGCGGCCGCCGAGAATGAGCCCTCCTCCGCGGTCACGAGGAACGCCCGCACTCGCGTCCAGTCGTACCGCACCGATCCCCACTCCATGCACAATTGCATACCACATGTCCGAAATCCGGGGATTATCAGAACGCTTCCGCATGGCTACAACGAAGGTGCGATGCAAGCAGCAACCCACACCCACTACGGCTCCTCTGAGGTTCTTCGCGTCGAGGAGGTCCCGACCCCCGCTGTGGGCCCCAAGCAGGTCCTCGTTCAGGTTCACGCCAGCCCGGTGACCGAGGGGGACCGACGCCTGCGTGCGGCCGACTTCCCGGGCGTCACCTCAGTGATCGGCCGACTGATGTTCGGTCTCTTCAGGCCGCGCAACCCCATCCCAGGCACGATGTTCGCCGGCCGGGTCGTCGCGCGGGGCGAGATGGTGACCCGATTCGCCGTTGGGGACGACGTGTTTGGAAGCTGCGACCATGGAGCTCAGGCCGAGTACGTCGCCGTTGCCGCAGACGGGCCGCTCGCAAAGATCCCCGCCGGCGTGGCGTACGACGAGGCCGCCGCAGTTCCGTACGGGGCGGCAACGGCGCTCGCGTTCTTGAGAGATGTCGCTCGGGTGCGACCCACAGACAGAGTGCTCATCGTCGGCGGCTCCGGAGGTGTCGGCCGTTTCGCCGTGCAGATCGCTCGCCACCTCGGTGCCCACGTGACCGGTGTGGGCAGCGGCCGCACCGCGGCGATGATGAAGGAGCTCGGCGCCAACGAGGTGATCGACTACGAGCGGGAGGACTACACGAAGGGTGGCCACGCCTACGACGTCATCTTCGACACAGCCTCGGGCGATGGTTTCCGCGCCGCAAAACCCTCGCTGACCAAGAGCGGGCGCTACGTCAGCGTCTACCTCAACCTGCTGGTGCTCTGGCAGATGTTGCGCACCGCGGTGCTCGGCGGGCCCAAGGTGGCCTCGTCGGTCGTGCTCGGCAACCGAGGCTTGACCGAGGACGTCGCCGAGCTCCTCGCGAAAGGGATCATCCGGCCGGTGATCGCCGCTCGCTACCCCATCTCACGGGTCGCCGAAGCGCATGCCGCCCAGGAAACCGGGCACACCCCAGGCACCATCGTGGTCACGGTCCGAGATGCGCGTCGTGAAGCCGCAAGGGCGACGGCATTGAAGGTCGCGTGAAGACGCAGGTGCGTCAGGCCGCCTTGCGTGGGACTGCGGGTTGCGCCGACGGTCGACCGAACATGAAGCCTTGAATGTGGGTCGCGCCAGCATCCTTGACGAGTGCGAGCTGTTCGGCGGTCTCGATTCCTTCGGCCGTAACGCTTGCGCCAAGCCGCTTCGCGAGCCCGACCAGTCCCTCATACATCGATTTTCGCCTTGGGTCGGCCTGGGCCCCGAGCAGGAGGTCGCGCGACAGCTTGACCGCGCTCACCGGAAACCGTGCCAAGACTTCCGTCGTGGAGTAGCCGTTGCCGAAGTCGTCCAACACGAGGCAAACCCCTTCGTCCCGAAGCGCCCCAAGCGAGGCGTCGATGGCGTCGTCGTTGTCCCACTTGACCTGCTCGGTGAGTTCGAGCTGAAGACGCCGCGGATCCAGCCCACTTCGTGCGAGCGCGTCTCGAACATGCGACACAAACCTCGGCGCCCGAACGTGGTCAGCCGACACGTTCACGCTGATGCTCACCAGGCTCTTGGCGGGATTCGACGCGGCCCAGGTGCACGCCCCCAACAGCATCTGTCGTCCCAGCTCCTCGATGAGTCCGGTCCGAAATGCTGCTGGAATGAACTGCGCAGGCGAGACATGCCCGAGTTCCTCGTCTTTCCAACGCGCCAACGCCTCGAACCCGACAACCTCCGATGACGCTGCGGTCACGATCGGTTGATAGTTGGGGACCACCAGGCCGGCCTCGAGCGCGCGGCGCAGTCGCGTGTCCAGGCTGATATCTCGGGTCTTGGCGGTTCGCTTGGCACCGAGGCCAGCTCGGGCCTTTCGCTTCTGCTTGCGCGAGTACATGGCGGCGTCCGCCGCCGACAGGAGGTCCGCCGGTGAGACGTCCACGTCCGTGACGACACGGATCCCGATGCTGACGCCAACTCGCACCGACCGCCCGCCAAGATCCAAAGGAGACTCGATCAGATCCCAATCCCAGATGCCGTCCTGGGACCCCGCGACGACCGCCTCGTAGCGCCGCTCTCTCTCGGCGAGGGCGGCCGAGGCGGCACATCGCTGAACATTGAACCGGACCGTGCGCGCCAACAGACGGCCGGTCGCCTCGCTCTTCGCCAAGAAGTCACTTGCGCCCCCTGCGACGGCCTCCCGCTCGATGATGGGGTCGTCCGAACCCGTCAACAGCACCAGCGGGATCTGCACTCCCCGCTGCCGCGCCAGCTCGATCAGCTGTAGCCCCGTGTTGGCCCCGAGCTGGTGGTCGATGGTCGCGGCGTGAAACCGTCCAGAGCACAGCTGCACGAGAGCCTCGTCAAAGTCCTCCTCCACGTGCACGCGCAGGCACCGATCCGCGCGTCCCAGCTGAGCTCGGATGAGGAACCCGTCCGCCGGGTTGTCCTCGACAACGAGCACCCTGAATCCCTGATCCGCCCCGAGTGACGCGTGGTCACTCGGTGGGCCTCCGGTCGGAGCGGGACTGCTGTCGCTCCCTTCCATGCTCACCCATCGGCGCAGCCACGAGCGGGTAGACGCCGAAAATGGGACACATCCTCGACGTCGGCCACTGGGCCCAGCTCATGTTCCGGTGTGTCCGATGGACTCACCTCGGTGGTAGACAACCTGCCGAGGGATCGGCACCGGAACGCCCGCTGCGTCGAGCGCTTCTTTGACTCTGTGCCCGAGTTCTCGCTCCACGGCCCAATGCTGCATGGCCTTGACCTTGACCCGGACGCGGATGTTCACACCGGCGGGCGTGACTGCCATGACGCCCTGGACCTCCGGAGGCTCGATCACGAGCTCCGTGTTTTCGGAAGCCCACTGATCGGCAGTGTCTTGGACCACGCCCATCGCTTCCCGAACGTTCTGCTCATGCGGAAGCGGGATGTTGACGATCGCCCGCGCCCAGTCGCGATTGAAGTTGCCCACGATCTTGAGTTCGCCATTGGGCACGTACCAAAGCTGACCGTCCAGAGCGCGGACCCGGGTCATGCGCAGGCCAATCTCCTCCACAGTGCCGCTGACCTGGTCGAAGGTGATGTGGTCATCGGCTTCGACGACACCATCGACGATGAGGAAGAAGCCGCTGATCACGTCCCGAACCAGCGTTTGCGCACCGAATCCGACCGCGAGCCCGAGAACTCCTGCGCCGGCCAAGACGGTGGACACGTTGAGCCCGACCTGACTCGCAGCCATGACGAACCCGACGCCCAGAATCGAGATTCGAGTCAGGCTTTGCACCGCTGGAGCGAGCGTCGCGGCCCGGTGTTCACCGGCCCGTGCATGCAGCGTGCGGGACACCCCCGAGCGAGCCAATCGCGCCGCGAGAATCGCGACGAGGACGATCCCAAGTGCCGCGCCGATCCTCCAGACAAGCTCAACCCCGTGGGTGACGACATATTCTTTGAGTGTGGCGTATGGGTCCATGACTGATCCTCTGATTGCGCACCGGTCGGCTGGAGATCGGCGAGGCTCGCATGAATCACGCGCTCCTCGGCTGGGACAGGGCCACATCGACCGCTGAGGGGCGCATAAGCGTGACCTCTTGAGCGGCGGAGGCGATGCTCACCGCGCCTTGCGTCTTCTCGATCTCGTCGAGGATGCGGGTGAACAACTGGTCCTTCGTCCCGCGCCGCCTCTTGAACTCGACGACGTAGCGGACGGTGTACGTCATCCAGTTCTCGTCCATGACCATCGTGACCATCGGCTCGAGGCGCGCGTTCTCGATGACGTAGTTCCGCGTCATCGCGTCCCAGGTTTTTTGTACTTCGCGCGCGTAGTCCCCGGCGACATCTTCGGCAGCGGCCTCGAGGATCTCTCGAGTACGACCGCGGTCGCTTCCGTGACGAACGGGCACGGTGATCTCATCCCACAAGAACGGGAAGTCTCCCGAGTAGTTGACGACCGGCTCCTTGAACACGAACGAGTTAGCGATTCGAACGATCTTGCCGTTGTAGAGGTCCCCTGCGACCCAGTCGCCGAGTTGGAACACGGTCGTTCGCAGCACCCCGATGTCGATGACGTCGCCTTTGATGCCGCCCAACATCACGCGGTCACCGATCTTGTAGAAGTTGCTGAACGTGATCGCGATCCACCCTGCCACCGAAGCAATGACCTCTTGCAGGGCGAATGCGATGCCCGCTCCCGCAACGCCAAACGCG
This sequence comes from uncultured Nannocystaceae bacterium, assembly GCA_964352485.1. Classification (GTDB taxonomy): domain Bacteria; phylum Myxococcota_A; class Polyangia; order Nannocystales; family Nannocystaceae; genus CAJXVA01. The sequence goes on from CAYGTG010000595.1 coordinate 4,688, forward strand.
ACGGTGAAGCCCCCGAGTTTGTCGCTGAAGACGGTCGCCACGAACAGCACCATGACGAGATAGCTCGTAAACTCGACGAGCTTGCGCGTGCGGTACCGTGTCGTCTTGTCCTCGACACGAGCGGTGAGGCTGCTGCGAATCACCCGACGGAGGCCAAAGATGACCACCAAGCCGATCGTGATGAACACCACCTTGCCCACGGTGGGATCGAACAGGAACTCTTGTACTTCTGCGGGTATTTCCATGGTGCGGGCTGCTCGCTAGATCCCGAAGGCGTGTTCGAACTTTCCGGCCAAGCTGAGGAACACGGTGTGCTGCTGGTTGGCGAGGCCAGGGCTGAGGTCCGACGTCGCGCCGCCGGCATAGAAGAAGCCTCGCTCGGCGGTGGAGTGGTCGAAGCGATACTCGGTTCGGACGAGGATTCGGTCGAAGAAGGTGACGTTGAGCGTGGTGGTGCCCGACAGAAGCCACTGCGGGACGCCATAGATTCTTCCGTTTCGGTCGAACCAGGCATCGGGGCGCGCGGCGATGTCGAGGTCGACGGTGCGCCCGTCGAGCACAAGCCCGTGCACGAAGATGCCGCCGCCGGTCCACAGGTGTAGGGGCTCCCCCGGAAGACTGGTGACCCGCTCCTGGCCATAGTCCCACACCACTCCAATGCCCGCCCTCGGACCCTCCCAGGTAACTTGAGAGTCGCTGTGGACGCGCCAGGCTTGCGCGGAGAGGTCGGTGTCATCGGGGCCGAAGTAGACGAACTGGGCCGCGTTCCAGGACCCCGAGGCGGTGTCCCGATTCCACGTGAGTCCGGCGAGATAGGCGGGTGCATCGTTGACGTCACCAATGGTCTGCCAACCGTTGACGACCCAGGCT
>CAYGTG010000596.1:0-3249 GCA_964352485.1 uncultured Nannocystaceae bacterium
CGACTCGGGCGACGACAACGACTCGGGCGACGACAACGACTCGGGCGATGACGACGACTCGGGCGACGACAACGACTCGGGCGACGGCGGAGAGTGCGTGCAGACGGGCAGCTCGTGCGAAGTCAACGGCGATTGCTGCGGTTGGGATGGCGGAGATTCGTCGTGCGTGAATTTCGGGGGTCCCGTCGTCTGCGCCGACTACTGCGAGGACGGAAGCGGTTGTGCGAGCGGATGCTGCCTCTTGCTCGACAGCGGTGATGGAGCTTGCGCGCCGTCTGAGGCCTGCGGCTGAGATCCCGTCTGCGTTCGTCCGAGCCCGGTTCGCTCGGGCCCCACCCCAAGCTCCCAAGGGCGGAGTTCGGCGGTATCCTTTGCCGGATGACGGACGACGACGACGACGCGATGACGGTCGAGGAGGTCGCGCGTCGTGCCGGCACCACGTCACGCAACGTCCGCTCCTATCAGACCAAGGGCCTGCTCTCGCATCCGCGGAAGACCGGCCGCGTCGGGTTCTACAACCGCTTCCATCTCACGCGTCTGAGGTTGATCTCCAGCATGCAGGAGCGCGGGTACTCGCTCGCGGCCATCGGAGACCTGCTCGAAGCCTGGGACCAGCGCAAGACGGTGGGCGAGATGCTCGGACTCGAGCGTGTCCTCGCCGGTCGCTATCACGACGAGCGCCGGCGCGAGATGACGCGCCGCGAGCTTGAGCAGCGGTTCGTAGCGCTGCGCGAGGAGCCCGCGTTGTGGGACCGCGCCGTCGAACTCGAGCTCATCGTCCCGGCCGAGGGCGACCGCTTCGCCGTCCCGAGTCCGCGCTTGCTCGATGTCGCCAAGACCATGCTCGAGGTCGGCGTGCCCCCCGACGTGGCGCTTGATGAGCTCGCCAACCTGCGAACTCAGCTGGGGGCGGTCGCGGGCAGTCTCGTGGGGCTGTTCAAAGACCACGTCTGGAAGCCGTGGATCGACGCTGGGCGGCCGATTCGCCAGCTTCCTGCGCTGGTCCGCAAGATCCGAAAGCTCCGCCCGCTTCCGATGGTCACGGTCAACGCGATCCTCGCTCAAGCCATGGATTCCGAGCTTCAGGCCAACGTCGGCGAGCTGCTCTCCCAGGTGTCGAATCGCGCGCCGGAGCCGAGCTCCGAGACGAGCTCGTCCTGAGTCCGTCGCTGACTCGAGGCATGAGCAAGATTCGGTGGGACTCCCGGCTCGTTTCGGCCGCTGTCGTGGCTGTATTCGGCGCCGCGTTCGTAGCAACCCGCCGAACCCCGGGTCCCGCTACACTCCATCCATGATCTCGCGCGCGTTGCTTGTCGTTGCTGTTCTGGCCGTCGGCTGTGATTCCGGGGACGGCGCCGAGACCGACTCCGGCGAGGGTTCGACCAGCGCCGCCGAAAGCTCCTCGGGTCCATCAACGACCGCCCCGGGAACCCTCACCGCCTCGGGCACCAGCGCCGCGGACACGTCGTCGTCGTCGTCGTCCTCCTCCTCCTCCGGTGGCGAGCCGGGTTCCAGCTCGACCACCTCTGCGGGCGAGAGCGGCGAGAGCAGCAGCAGCACCGGAGAGGTGTTCGTCGGCAGTCCGGGCTGCGGCACCAAGGCCACCCTTGCCGATGGCGAGGTCACGTTCTCCCTGGACGACTACGACCGGCGCTACATCCTGCGGCTCCCGGCGAACTACGATTCGCAGCGCGCCTATCCGCTGATCTTTGCGCTGCATGGCAACGGCGGCAACCCGGGCTATTGGGATCAAACCGGTGGCGATCGTGACATTCGCACGGCCTTCGCGGACGAAGCGATCCTCGTCATTCCCGAGGCCATCAACAACGCGTGGCGCGACTACAACGCCGACGCGTCCACGTGGCCTGCGTTCATGGACCTGGAGCTGGCTGCGTTCGACGCGATGTATGAGTCCGTATCCAACGACCTTTGCGTCGATCCGAACAATGTGTTTTCGATGGGTTTCTCGGGTGGCGGTTCGTTCTCGGGCGTGCTCGGGTGTCGCCGCGACTACATTCGAGCGATCGCAGTCGGCGGCAGCGTCATCTACTTCGACGAGTCGGACTGCGTCGAGACTCCTGCGGCTTGGATCACGATCGGGGACGGCGAACTCAACGACGGCCGCGAAGCCTACCGCGACTTCTTTCGCGACCAAGCAGGGTGTGAGCCGACCTCGGCGCCGATCGAACCCGAGGGATGTGTCGAGTACGAAGGCTGTGGAGCCGAGACTCCGGTCGTCTTCTGCGGGCACCCGGCGGGCCACGTCTGGCCTGGAATCGGCACGGACGCGACCCGGACGTTCTTCCAGCAGTTCTACGTCGCTCGCTGAGGCGTGCGTGGCCGGCCGCCGCGAGACGCTCTCGGTACGATGTGCTATCCCCGCCCCGGATGCGGCGTGAGTACCTGTTGGCGGCCACTGTCCTGCCCCTTGGAGGGTGCGCGGGCCAAGCCGTTACGTTGGCCGCCATCTTTTTCAGCATGAGCGCCGCGGCCTGGCTCGTCAGCCGTGGTCGCCAGCGCTATGCCCTGCACGAGGCGGAGTCGATCAAGCTCGCCATCGCCAACGGCAGTCACCGTCAACTCGAAGAGCGGCTGCGTGAAGAGCTCGCCTTGGCCGAGGCCGGCGAAGCGATCAGCGAAGAACGTCAATGGTTGGCGCGTGCGCAGCTGGGAGGGTTGCTCGTCGCCGAGTGGCGGCTCTCCGAGGCGTCCGAAGTCTACGAAAAGGCCGACCGCCCGCGCATGGCTCCGCACCTTCGGGCTCTTGCGGCGTTTGGCCGGCACGAGGTCGCCCTGCTCACGCGCAACGCCAATGAAAAGCAGCTTCGCGCGATTCGCAGCGATCGCGACGAATGCCTCGAGCACGTCCCCGTCGTGTTCCGGCGCGACATCGAGAAGGCCTGGAACGCTCTGCAGGGGCTGTGCTTGGTGCGGATGGGTCAGGCTCGCGAGGGGGCCCGCCTGCTCGAGGATGGGGTGACGGCGCTCGAGTACAACCCGGCGCTCGTCGTCTACCTTTACCACCTGGGTCAGGCGTACGAGCACATTGGGGAGCGCACCCTGGCGGCCGAGCGCTACGCACGGGCGGCGCAGGCGTTTCCAGGAACGCGCCTGGCGAGCGAGGCGGCGTCTCGGACCAAGGCGCTCGGCGGAGGCTCGGAGGACGGGCTGTTCCGCGACATGCTGCCGGAGCCACCAGGGGTCCGTGGCGACGAGGAGGCCTAGCAGCCCGTGGTGAAACCCGGCGCG
>CAYGTG010000596.1:3259-5546 GCA_964352485.1 uncultured Nannocystaceae bacterium
TTTGGCGACCCGGCCAGGTGCTAAAATGAGTTGTGTGAGGGGGGGGGGGTTTTCACCACGGACTGCTAGGGGACTGGGTGCCCGCGGCGGCCTCGTGCCGAGTGGCTTTTCAACGGCTATGAAGCCGAAGCCGCGCCGGCGGGGACAAACTTGCGGCGGAACACCAGCCGGGTTGCCGTGGATGCTTTTTCGGCGAACCGATAGCGGTCCACGCCAAAATCCCGGAGTCCTTCGACGCGATCGACCCGCTGCGTGATCATGTAGCGAGCCATGCTCCCGCGCGCGACCTTGGCCATGAAGCTGATGACCTTGCCGTCGTCCGGCGTGTTCTTCCAGTCCTCGAAGACACATTCGACGATGGGGCGCGTGAAGTGCTTCGGGCGCACGACCTTGAAGTACTCGTTCGAGGCCAAGTTCACCAGCGTGTCGTCCTCGTGCCCCTCGAGCGCGGCGTCGAGCTGCCCGGCGACGCGGTCCCCCCAAAACTCGTAGAGGTTCTTTCCGCGCCGGGTCTTCAGGCGTGTCCCCATCTCCAGCCGGTAGGCCTGCATGAGATCGAGGGGGCGCAACAGACCATAGAGTCCCGACAAGATCGCGAGGTGCTGCTGGGCGTAGGTGAGGTCTTCGGCGGAGAGCTCGCGGGCCCGAAGCCCCCGGTAGACGTCCCCGTTGAAGATGAGCGCGGCCGGGAGCGCGTTGTCGTTGGTGAAGGGCAACTCAAACGCCCGATAGCGGTCGTAGTTGAGCTTGGCCAGGCCCTCGGACAAGCTCATCAGCTCGCGGATCTTGGCCTGCGTGAGCCCACGCGCCGTCTTCATGAGCGACTCTGCGTCCGCCATGAGGTCCGGTTGCGTTGTGTCGAGCTCGCGTTCTACGGGAGATAGATCCAGGTTCTTCGCGGGGGAGATGACGGCGAGCATGACGAGGGGCCAGCGGTGTTGTACCCGTTCTCGGGTCCCTAGTACTTCAGTTCTGAAGTCCGTTCCGGGTTTGTGCCCACCCGACCGCTACGTAGCAAGAGAGCGAAGCGTCCCGAAGGGATGCGCAGCGAACCCACACCCCGAAGGGGGTCGCGCAGAAACCCGGCACGGACTTTGGGCATGAGGTACCCGTCGGCTCCTCAGCGCCGCAGTCCCCGAAACTCGAAGCTGACCTCCAGCGTCTCATCCAGCGCGAGCAGCTTCTCGAAGTAGGTCTCTTTCCCTTGCAGCGGCAGGGTCACCATGACCGGCGCCGCGCCTCCGCCCACGGCCGAACCGCCCAGCGCGGGGGCATCTGCCGCCGCCAGCTTCGCGAAGTCTCCGTCTTGGGGCATCATCTCGACCGCGTTGGTGCTGGGGACCGGGTAGCTGGGATACTCGACGTTGTCGAGCGAGCCGCGGTAACTCCGCCGCTTGACCTTGGCTTTGTCGGGCGAGTGGATGGTCCACGCAACGTAGGTGCTGGGGACATCGACGGCGGGAAGGCTCGCCTTGAACGTCCCTCGGCCGTTGTCCGCGGTGGGTGCCCCGGACTCCACATAGACCGCACTGACGTCGAACGCGCTGAGGTTTTGGCCCGCTTGCTGGGAGCGAACCAGGGGGATCATGATCTGGTCGTTCGTGCCTTTGACCGGTTGGACGGCCTTGCCTGCCACCGAAGCGGACCATAGCTCGGCCCCAGGTGGCAGGTTCAGTCGCAGGAACTGCCGCCGGTTGTTGCGAACCTGATAGTTCACGGACGTGAGCCGCCGGCCTTCGCGAGTCCACATGGTGCGCGCGACGGTCTGATCGATCAGCGTCACCAAAACTTCGACTTCGTCGTGCGCGGCAACGTTGAGAGCGATGCTGGGCTTGCTGCCCAGATACTTGTAGCCGAAGAGCACCGGCTGTCCGGTGAGCCCGAGGATCGAAGCGGGCAAGGAGCGAACGTCGACCGCCGTAGCGTCCTTGACGGTCTGTTCTTCGATCTCCAGTGACCCTGCGGACTCGACCCCGAGCCAGCCTTTGGTGCGCTCACTTCCCACCGGCACGAGCACCGGAACTTCGGCCGCGGACGACTTGGTTTGCGCGCGCTCCATGCGAACGCTGAGCGCATACGTTCCTTCGGCGTCGAAGTTGAGCACCACGTTCAGCTTGCCGTCCGCGCCAGCTTTCCAGTCGCGGATGCCGGCACCCTGGACATCAAGGACGGTCATGCCCTTGGGTACCTCGTAGACAAACTTGTTCACTCCGGCGAAGAGGATCGTGTTCTGAACGCTGGTTGTGGCACGGACGAGCCCTTCGCTGACGCTCATCAGCGTGTAGAC
>CAYGTG010000597.1:0-5541 GCA_964352485.1 uncultured Nannocystaceae bacterium
GAAGAACATCACGTTGCAAACCAACTGGAACACCAGCAAGGTCGACGGGAAAACGGGCGTGATGGAGGCCTACGACGGCCGAACCCTCGACTTCGACATCTTGGTCGCCGTGCCGCTGCACTACGGCAGTGACTGGGTCGAGAAGAGCGAGCTGGGCGACGGCAACGGGTTCCTGCCCACCGACAAACACAGCCTCCAGGTCGAGGGCCAGCCAGACATCTTCGCTCTGGGCGACACCACCAACGTGCCCGCGTCGAAGGCCGGCTCGGTCGCGCACTTTCAAGGCGACGTCGTCGTGGAGAATGTGCTGCGGCATATCGAGGGCCTGCATCCGCTGCCAGCGTTTGATGGGCACACCAACTGCTTCATCGAGACTGGGTTTGGCAAGGCAATCTTGATCGACTTCAACTACGACACAGAGCCTCTGCCAGGGCGGTTCCCCCTGCCGGGCATCGGTCCGTTTTCCCTGCTCGAGGAGACCGCGATCAACCACTGGGGCAAGCTGGGATTCAAGTGGGTCTACTGGAACCTACTGCTCAAAGGCGAAGACATGGGTCTGGATCACCGGATGCTCATGGCGGGGAAACAGGCATGAGCACAGCTTCAGCCAATGAAAGGCTCGATGCAGTGGAAGCCAAGCTCGATGACATCTCGCGGCAGCTGCAGATCTTGGTCGACGCCCAGCGTCCACTCGTCGAGCTGCGCGACGAAGCGGGCGCGATGGCGGGTGATGTTCTGCGCACCAGCATCGAGCAGCTGGCGTTCCTCGAACAACGTGGCTACTTCGCGTTCCTGCGCGAGCTCAAGTACCTCGTGGAGCGCGTGGTCGAAGACTACGATCCTGCAGACCTGCACGAGCTCGCGGACAACGCCGCGAACATTCTCGATACCGTGCGCGGCCTGACCCAGCCTTCGGTGATGGCGGCCGCTCGAGCGGTCGCCGACACGTTCTCGAGCGCGGAACGTCGCGACCCGGTGGGGGTGGTCGGGTTGATGCGAGCTGTCAGCGGCGACAAGAACGTGCAGCGCGGTCTTGGGTTCGGTCTCGATCTCCTCAGTCAGGTGGGGCGTGCGGTGGCCCGAGCCCCCCGGATGTCCAGAAAACAGCTCGCTCCGCCCCAGCGTGCGCAGCAGGACGCGAAGGTCCAGCGAGCCCCACAGCCCCGCACTCCCGCCGCCGAGATCCCCGACGACTGTCGCTTCTTGTCCGACGCGGAGTGGACTGCAGACGTGGCCCACGACACCGCGTCCGAGCTCGGCCTGTCGCTGAGCGACGCGCACATGAGCCTCGTCAAGCGGGTGCGGTCCGAGTATCTGGAGTCCGGATCGACGCCAAACATCCGCAAGATCACCGGAGTCACGGGTCTGTCCACCCGAGAGGTTTACGCCCTCTTCCCGCAAGCGCCCGGTAAGACCATCGCTCGCCTCGCCGGTGTCCCCAAGCCCGTGGGATGCCTCTAACAGGAGCCCCAAGAATGCCGCACAAAAAAATGTCCATCATCGTGGCCAAAGGTGACCTCGACGAGATCTACCCCGCCTTCATCCTGGCCAGTGGTGCCCGGCAGTCTGGCATCGAAGCCAATATGTTCTTCACCTTCTACGGGCTCAACGCGGTCCACGATGAGAAGGTCGACCATCTGCACGTCAACCTCGCGGGAAACGCTGCCAACCCGCTCCCCACGGTCGTCGCCGGGCTCCCCGGCATGGAGGCCATCGCGGCGAAGATGATGACCAAGAGGATGAAAGACTTGGACATCCCCGCGCCCAGGGAGATGCTGAAGATGCTCGATGAGTCGGGCGTCGACATGTACGCGTGCAAGCTGGCGATGGAGATGTTTGGATTCGCGAAGGACGACTTGGTCCCGCAGATCCGCAGCGTGCTCACGGTCGGCGAGTTCTACGACGTCTCCGATGGCGGCCAGGTGATCTTCACGTAGCCGGCGGGCGACCCATGGAGCTCGACTCGGGTCGACTCTGACCGGCGTTGGATGGCTCAGAGGTCGGAGTCTCCGTCTACGTGAAAAAGCGGCCCGCGCATGACACAATCCACGCGCGTGAGTGGCCAGAGCAATCCCGCAGGACTCCAGGCGCTTGAGAGGGCGCTCGAGCGAGACTTTGACCTGCTGCAGTACCCCAAGGAGGAGTGGCGGAAGCCGCGTCAGAGTACCACCGGGGAGATCGTGCTTGATGTGCTCGTCGTTGGTGCGGGGCAGGGCGGTCTCGCGGTCGCCAGTGCCCTTCGGCGTGAGCGGGTTGACTCGGTTCTGCTCGTCGATCGAAACCCTCTCGATCATGCGGGACCATGGCTGAGTTTCGCGCGGATGCGGACCCTGCGAACGCCCAAGCACGTCACCGGGCCCGACCTCGGACTTCCGAACCTGACGATCCAGTCCTGGTACGAGGCTCAACACGGCGCGGGGGCCTGGGATGAGCTTGGCCTGATCCCCAAAGAGACCTGGGCCGCGTACCTCAGCTGGTACCGACGGTTTCTGAAACTGCCGGTGCTTCCGGACACCACCGTGGAGGGACTGCGATGGAACGAGGAGGAGGCCGCATTCGAGGTTGGTCTGCGGGGGCCCGACGGCTCGGCGCAGACTCGGCTCGCGAGACGGGTGGTTCTGGCCACGGGCATTGAGGGGTCGGGGGACTGGAAGGTGCCGTCGTTCATCGCGGACGCCCTGCCTCGCAGTTGCTACGCCCACACCCGCTGGGATATCGATTTCGACGCCCTCGCCGGGAAACGAGTCGCGGTCCTGGGCGCCGGCGCGTCCGCGTTCGACAACGCCTCGGTCGCGCTTGAACGCGGCGCAGCGGCCGTCGACCTGTTCTTTCGGCGCCCCAAGCTGGTGGACATCAACCCGTATCGGTGGGCGGAGTTCGTCGGGTTCCTCAAGCACCACGGGGACCTTCCCGATGCCGATCGGTGGAAGTTCATCCACAAGATCGTGGAGATGGGCCAACTGCCTCCTGCGGACACGCTGGCCAGGGCCACAGAGAACCCCGGGTTTACGCTTCATCCCGGGGAGCCTTGGACCGAGGTACGGGCCGAAGGCGACGGACTCGCCGTCACCACACCCAAGGGCACATTGGAGTTCGACTTCGCAATCATCGGCACGGGGTTTGTGACCAATCTGAAGCTCCGGCCGGAGTTGGCGGGCTTCGCCGAGCACATCGCCACCTGGGCGGACCGCTTCACGCCGCCGCCAGAGCAGGCTCATGCCGACCTTCTGCGTCATCCTTACCTGGGCCCGGCATTCCAGTTCACGCAGAAAGAGGCGGGTTCCGCTCCCTATCTGCGCCACCTGTACAACTTCACGTTCGGCGGGCTGGTCTCCATGGGGATGGGCGGCTCCTCGATCTCGGGAATGAAGTACGCGGTCCCGCGCATCGTGGCCGGGATCACCGCGTCCCTGTTCCTCGAAGACAAGGACCTCCACTTCGAGACCCTGCAGTCGTTCGACACGAAGGAGTTCTAGATGCGCGCGATTCAAAGTACGCGGGTCGTTCGGGGGGGGATCGTGGGCCCCGGCCGGGTCGTCATCGACGGCGAAACGATCAAGGCGGTCACGGCCCCTGACGGGGACACCGCGGGGCTTCAGATCGAAGATGTCGGCGACGCCGTTGTGATGCCGGGGATCGTCGACCCCCATGTGCATGTCAACGAGCCGGGAAGGACCGAATGGGAGGGCTTCGCGACCGCGACCCGGGCTGCGGCCGCCGGAGGGGTGACGACGTTTGTCGACATGCCGCTGAACTGCATCCCGGTCACCACCACGGCCGACGCGCTGCGCATCAAGCTCGAAGCCTGTGCATCGTCGCTCCATGTCGACGTGGGCTTTTGGGGTGGCGTGGTCCCCGGAAATGCCGAGGAGATCGCAGGGCTGGCCCGGGGAGGTGCCCTCGGTTGCAAAGCGTTCATGGTCGACTCCGGCATCCCGGAGTTCGAGTGGAGTCGCAAGGCCGACCTGCTGCAGGCGATGCCGCACCTGCGCGATGCCGGTCTGCCGCTGCTCGCCCACGCCGAGCTCGATCTGGGGACCGTCGACGTCAGCGGCGACGACCCCCGCTCCTACGCGAGCTATCTCCGCTCTCGGCCACGTGCGTGGGAAGACGCGGCAATCGCACTCCTGCTCGAGTTGTGCGAGGAGACCGGATGCGCCGTGCACGTCGTGCATCTCTCCTCGGCGGATGCTCTGGGCGCGCTGCGCGACGCAAAAGACCGCGGACTGCCGGTGACCGTCGAGACGTGCGCCCACTATCTGTGCCTGCGGGCCGAGGACGTCCCCGATGGCGAGACGAGCTTCAAGTGCGCACCGCCCATCCGCGAGGATGAGAACCGTTTGCGGCTGTGGTCGGCGCTCGAAGAGGGGCTGATCGATTTCGTGGTCACCGACCACTCCCCTTGCACGCCGCATCTGAAGCTGCCCGAACGCGGTGACTTTCATGCGGCCTGGGGCGGCATCGCCTCGCTGCAGCTGGGCCTTCCGAGTGTCTGGTCGCAAGCGCGTGCCCGCGGCGCCAGCTTGCCGGATCTCTCGCGCTGGCTCAGCACCGGTGGCGCCTCGTTTGCCGGCCTTGGCGCGCGCAAAGGCCAGCTGGCGCCCGGATTCGATGCCGACATCGTCGTGTGGGACCCCGATGCGGCGTGGACGGTGCGTCCCGACGACCTCCGTTTTCGGCACCCGGTCTCGCCCTATGTCGGCGAGGGGTTGTTTGGTCGCGTCCTTCAAACGATCCTGCGCGGCACCACCATCTTCTCGGATCGCGAGCCCGCTGATTCCGGCTCGGAGTTGGCTCCCCACGGCCGCCCGCTGCTCGGACGAGACTCCGCATGAAACACAACGCCACCGCGCATTTTGCCCATCTCATCAACCTCGCCGACGAAGCTCTGGGTGCACAAGCCCTCGCGTGCAGCGACGATTTTTTCGCATCGATGCACCACCTGGTGAAGCCCGGCCGAGGCGAGTTCGATCCCGACGCGTACGGAGAGCGCGGCAAGATCATGGATGGTTGGGAGAGCCGCCGAAAGCGAGAGGTTGGATATGACTGGTGCATTCTCAAGCTCGGTGCTCCGGGGGTCGTGCGCCTGCTCGACATCGACACCAATCATTTCTTGGGCAACCATCCGCCGTACGCATCGGTCGAAGGCACGCACGCGCCGATGAACGCGTCTGCCGAGCAGCTCGCCTCGGCGACCTGGTCGTCGGTCCTCCAGCAGGTGCCGCTGCGGGCGGGGTCTCAGAATATCTTCGCCTCACACAGCGCCGAGACGTTCACGCATCTGCGGCTCAACATCTTCCCGGACGGAGGCGTCGCCCGCTTCCGGGCGTACGGCGATGTGTCGGCACAGTGGGACGCGCCAAGCGAGCCAGATCTCGCCAAACATGCTCTGCCGGGCGAGGTGGATCTGGCCGCCGTGCGCAACGGTGGGCTGGCGCTGGCGTGCTCGGATAGCTTCTTCGGCCCCATGAACAACCTCCTTCTCCCCGGCCGGTCGGTGAACATGGGAGGCGGCTGGGAGACGCGTCGCGGTCGCAGCCG
>CAYGTG010000598.1:0-5530 GCA_964352485.1 uncultured Nannocystaceae bacterium
CCGCACGCTGCGGCCGAGGGGACATCGAGGCGGGGAAGACAATCGCGGAACGAAAAGCGAAACGGTGGCCCCGGGCGCCGATGAGCGATCGACTTCGTACCCTTTGCAAACTGGACAACCCATGAACGCCTGCTCTTTGCTTCGGATCTCCGCTCTGCTTTGTGTTGCGGCCGCCGCGTGCCAGGGCGACGAGCTGACGGTTGGGGGCGGGGACCCACTGCAACAAGAGGATGTGGACGACCTGCCTCCTGGGGATGCCGTGGGCGACACGGTCACCGGTGCCTACCTGTTCACGGGGGTTGATACGCGTGCGTGCTCGTGCCGGTCGGGATCCGAAACACTGGCGTGCGACGAACTGAGACTGGCAGGCGACGGGCTCTGGTTGACGCAGGACGACGGCGCGCTCGAGGTGCGGTTGTTCCGCGAACAGGAGATCGGAGACGACCTGGTGCTACGCGGTGGCATCGATGCCGATGGAAGCGTTCGCTTCGGTGGTGTGAACACGGCGAGCGACATGGGGCAGGCGGCCGGCCAGACGACCAACGCTGTGGAAGGGAACGTGGCGTCCCAGGGACGCGGCGATCTGACGTGGACCATGCGACTCGAAGCCGTGCTTGGCTCGGAGTCGGTCGACTGTGACGTCATCCTCGACACGTCGATCGCATGGTGGGACCCCGCGTCCATCGAGAGCTGTACGTTCGCGGCGGACTGTCACCCAGGCCGGCCCTTCTGCGTCGACGACGTGTGTACCGCCGGGGGTGCACAGGAGGCGTGCACCTTTGGCAGCGACTGTGCGACCGGTATCTGCAATGGGGGTGTCTGTGCTGCCGATGAGGACTGCGACGTCACCGGTTGTCCCGGCGGACAGATCTGCTTTCAGAGCTCATGCCAGGACGGTGCCGAAGGGGATGCCTGCGCGTTGCAGCTCCACTGCGCGCAGGGTCTGAAGTGCACCGAAAGCACTTGTTACGACGGATCCGAGGGCGACTTGTGCGCCTCGGGAATCGACTGCGGACCACAGGCGCCGCGCTGCTTCATGAGCCAGTGCCAAGATGGCTCGGAGGGTGACGCATGCGACAGCGCCGTGGATTGCGGTGCCGACGTTCTCGTCTGCTTCGAAGATCGCTGTCAGGACGGATCGGCGGGCGACCCCTGCGAGACCAACTTCGACTGCGACGTGCTGGGAGGTCTGTCCTGTGACCCCTCCGGCGTCTGCGGATGAGGGCGAGGCTTGGCCTCAGGGGGAGCGCTCGAGCGCGTCGTCGACCGTGGGGAAGACGAGCATGTTTTGCTCGGGCAAGTTGTCGTTGTAGCGCTGGACTTGCAGGCGCCCAACCTCCGACTGAAGCACCACCGAGACGTTCTTGAAGCCGCCGAACAGCTTGTGCTCGAACTGTCGCTTCACCGATTCGAAGGCCTCATCGTTGCGGCCCATCGAGGCACGTGAATCGATCACAAAGTCGTTCGAGGGCCGGTGGATAGCAGCGACTGCCGCGACGAGCGACTCGAAGAATGAGCGCAGCGCCTGTTCGTCACGAGGGAGCTCCGACTCGGTGCGGGTCATGATCACGGCGTTCTTGTGGGGGTCCCACACAATGAGCACCAGCTCGGTATCGAGCAGGACATGACGCGCCATCTTGGTCTGAGGGTATCAGGGTGCAACGGCTGTGGAACTGCGTTCGCACCTCGCATACAGCGTTCGTGGGTCCCGATCTCGAACAGCTGCGCGTCGACGACGCGGTCGGGTGCTGCTATCTTGCCCGCCGCATGCCCGACGATCGCGAGAAACGCATGGCGGCGCTGGCCTGGGCACTCTCGGGTGCGTTTGGCCCGGTGATTCCGCTCATCATTTTCGCGCTCAGCTACAAGACCTCGAAGTTCATCGGTTTTCACGCACTGCAGGCGGCGCTGTCGTTCCTCAGCATGGTGGCCGCTGCGCTGGTCGTTGGCCTCGTGATGGGCGGCGGAACCGCTTGGGTGGTGCTGCGAGACGGCGTGCCCGACGCCAATGCTGCGATGCCCGAGTCGCTTCGCATTGTCATGTTGCTCGTTGGGGGTCTCACGGTGGCCGTGTACGTTGGCTTGATCCTGGTCTCCTTGCGGTTCGCGGCGAGCGCGATGCAGGGGGCGTGGATTCGGTACCCCTTGGCCAACCGACTTGCGGCGACGCTCTACGACGTCAGCGACATTCGGGTTCCTGTGGCCGGCTCCAAGACGGTCCAGGCCTGATGCTCTCACTGGCGGCGCTGGTTCTGGCGTGGGCGATCCCGCCGGCTCCGCCGCCCCGACCCGCCGCGCTCGAAATCGCATGGACAGCGCCGCAGGCCTGCCCGGACGAACGCGCGTTTCGAGACCACGTGCTGGCGCTGGCTGAACTCGATGCCAGCGGCTCGGGCACCCTGTTCGTGGACGGAGCCATCGAAGCCTCGGACGGAGCGTTCGAGCTTCGACTCCGAACCCGTCTGGGGGAGCTCGAGGACGAGCGAGCGATTCGCGATTCGGACTGCGACGCGTTGGTCCAAGCGGCGGCCCTGTTCGTCGCCGTTTCGGTCGACCCGTACGTCGACCCGTACGTCGACCCGCCGCAGCCACAGGAGCCCAAGCCCTCTTCACGGACCGAGCATCCGCTCACGCCTGCGGATCCGCCGATCACGAACACCGAGAGAGCGCCCGCCGAGCCCGTGGATGCTTGGAGGACCCAACCGCGCAGCGACCCATCTTGGAGGCCTGCCGCAGCGTTCGTGGGTCTCGCTCCGCAGCTCGAGTTTGGTGCGCTGCCAGGGGTGAGCGGTGGTCCTCGGATCTCGGTGGGCCTTCAGTGGGAGCGAGCGTCCGTCGCGGTCTACGGGCTCTACGGTGCTCCCCGACGAACAGATGTGATTCTCGGTGCGTCCGGCCTCGCCCAGCTCGGCGCCGCCGGAATTCTCGGCTGCGGCAATCCCCTGACTGGGAACCTCCGGCTCCCGCTGTGCGCCGTGGTGGAGGGAGGCGGGATTCGCGTGGCGAGTCGAGGGCTCGATCCGGCCAACGTGGTGCTGTCCCCGTGGAGTGCAGCTGGCGCCCGCGTCGGCCTGGAGCGGCGGTGGGGCAGGCTCGGCGTCTTCTCGTCTGCGGAGGCGCTCGTGCCCGTGGTGCGGACGGACGTTCTGCTGGGCGAGGCGTCGTCCTTCACGACCTGGGCGGTCTCGCTGCGGGTCGTGGTGGGATTGAAGATCTTCTTCGCCACAGAATCGGCGTAGTCTGGACATGACACCGTCATGTCGCTTGCCACCGCGTTTTCGGACCCCCGCGAGTTTCGCGAGGTCTACCAGGCTCACCATGGGTTCGTCTGGCACGCCTTGCACCGGTTCGGGCTCAACGGCGCGGCGCTCGAGGATGCGCTTCAAGACGTGTTCGTTGTCGCCTACCGTCGGCGGGAGGCGTTGGAGGGCTCGTCGAAGGCCTGGCTGTACGCGATTGCACGCAGAGTCGCGAGCAACCATCGCCGCTCGGCGAGGCGACGCGATGCCCGAGCAGACGCGTTGTCCCAGGTCGAGTCTCACGCGCGCCGCGCCGTGCCGGAGGCCATCCTCGCCCTGGACCGCTACCTCGATCGCCTGAGCGCAGAAGACCGTGAGCTCTTCGTGCTCTCCGAGGTCGAGGGCATGACGGGGCCCGAGATCGCCGCTGCGTGGGGCCTGAACGTCAACACGCTCTACACCCGAATTCGGAAGCTGCGGGCGTCGCTGCGGGAAGAAGCTGTCGCGGAGCAGGCTCGTCATGAACAGCCGGCTGCGTCGGCCCGCGGGTGGGCGGCTTTGATTCCCGCGTTGAAACCGTTGACGGTGTTCACCTCCGGTTTGGGCGCGATGTGGGCTGCCGCGATTGTTGCGGCGGCGGTTGGGGGTGCCGCGCTCGTGGCGATCCCCGAGCAAGAGCCCCCACCAGAGCCTCGAGCCTTGGCGTCTACCGTGGCGCCCGAAGCCCGGCCGAAGTCGGGCTCTGTGGAACCGACGAGCCCTGGCCCCGTCGCGTCCGCGTTGGTTCCGGGGACCGAGGTTGTGGCAGAAACCGGGCTCGTCCCGGCCCCTGCGGAACTCGCTGCGAAGCGGAGGCCCGCACCAGCGCCCAAGTCCGTATCGACGCTTGGCGAGGAGAACGCGATGCTTGCGCGGGCCCAGGCTGCGCTCGGTCGTGGGGATGCGGTTCAGGCCCTGCGCGAGACCGCCACACACGCATCGAGTTTCCCAGATGGAGTGCTCAGCGACGTACGGGCCGTCGTGCGCATCGAAGCGCTGTGTGCATTGCACAAGGCGCCGCAGGCTCGCGCGGAGGCGAGGATATTGTTGGAGAAGCGGCCTGCGATGACGTCACGGCGGCGGCTTGAAAAAAGCTGTGCGGGCTCGCCACAGAACCCACCCGGTGTGGACATGACAGGAGCATGACGTTGGCTTCTCGCTCACTCTTGTTCCTTTGCACCGTTCCTCTCGCCGGGCTGGCCTGTGTTTCCGAGCAGCAGCTTGGAGATCCGCGGACCACCGAAGGTGAGTCGCGCGGTGTCGACTCCGACGATACCGGCGCGGCAGAGGGTTCGCAGACGGGTGCGTCGTCGACGGAGGACGGCGCCTCCGCGGAGACCGGCACCAGCAGCACCAGCACTGCAGAATCGGGCACGGATTCGCAGACCGACGGCGAGACCGACGGCGAGACCGATGGTGAATCAGCGCTCTGCGGAGAGTGGACGCCGCCGCCGGTCGATTGCCCCGAGCAAGGGGAGAGCCGGGCGGACCTCGAGGTTCCTGCAGAAGAAGCCCGCAACGCAACCGGCCTCGATGGCGCGTTTGTCGACGGAGCGACCTGCGAGGTGATCGCGCTCGACAGCGACGGTTTCGATCGTTGGACGGTGGGCCTGCAGTGCGACGACCGCGAGACCGAGTTCACCTATGTCAGCGCGGCGCCGTACGTGAGCCCGCCCGTCGAACTTGGCAGCCAGGTCATCTACACGGGCATCGATGCCGGCACCTCGAATTACTTCCGGCCGACGGTTTCACTGCACACCCCGCAGGGGGACCTCTTGCTCGCATTCATCGATCACAGCGACTTCGACGAGGCGATCGCACTCGACATCGCACCGCTCCAGCTTGACTACGCCCGCACCGGATGCACCGGATTCGTCGACGAGGATTGGGACTGTGCCGAGTTTGGCGAACCGGGGGCGGTCGTGGAGAAGGCCCGGATGTGGGCCCTGGTCGAAGGCGACGAGTTGCTCGAGATCTCCGAAGGCGGGACCGGAACGGTCAGTGTCGGCGGAACGAGTTACCGCGTGACGGTGGAGACGTCGGCGGCGACAGTCTGTTCGGATGATGGGTGCTTTAGCGATGGGTTTGCGCGCGAAGATTCCCTGCGGATGCTGATCGTGGCTGGGTCGTAGGACTCTGGGGCCGTCGTGGAGGGAGGCGATGGAGCGATCCGGCGCACATGCCATTGGATCCTCTGCCTCTGCCTCTGCCTCTGCCTCTGCCTCTGCCTCTGCCTCTGCCTCTGCCTCTGC
>CAYGTG010000599.1:0-5523 GCA_964352485.1 uncultured Nannocystaceae bacterium
CACTACCGCCGGCGCCTCGAAGCACCCGTCGGTGACCAGCGCGTGCAGATGCACGGCGGGCTTACGTTGCGTAAAGATACTTGTTCAGCTACCATCTGTCAGGGTTGTTAGGATGCAAACTGGAAATGGTCTAATAATCATCACTTCGGCGCTCGCCCTCGCGACAGCCTGTGGCCCAACGGCGAAGGTCCCCTCGGAGGGCGATGAAGACAGCGGGGATGAGGCACCAAAGACCGACGTCGGCTCGTCGTCAACGTCTGCGTTCGAATCAACCGGCGAGCAAGCCACGAGTACGGGGCCGGTGGTAACGGGGTGCGGCAACGGAGTGATCGAGGACGACGAGTGGTGTTACGAACAGCACATTCTCGACGACGTTCTCCCCGAGGCGGACGAACTCTTTCGTGTGCACCGAGGCGAAACGGTCACGGCTGATGTGTTTGCGTTTTGGAGTCTGCTCGGTTTTCATTCGATCGCCTTCGACGAGCAGAGTCAGCCCCCGTTTCTTCTGCAACAGTTCTACGAATCGCCGGGCGGCTACAATCCAGGATCTCGGTTGTTCGCCGCCCGCTTTTCGTCGCGAGAGCACTATGGGCAGGATTTTTTCCATTGGGAGCCCGAACTCACGAACGTGGGCGCTCCTTCCAGTGCAATGCAAGCCTTCTGGCTTGTACCTGGGCCCGACCGCGCCGACGAACCCAGCGGGGCCTCCCTGCGACTTCTGGAGCTGATTCAGTCACGCGATGCCTTCCTGATCCCCATTGATGTCGACTCGAACGGCAACGACGAATTCTTCGCAATAGATCCTACCAGTGGCCTTGCGGGACTCTATTTCTACAATCCATCGACCACCGAGCCCCCCTCCCCCGATTGGAAGCCGTTTGAAGGCGCGGGAACAGCCTTGGGCCTTCGGCAGTCTCTCGACGCCATCAGCCCCTGCATCTTGCGCTCAGCAACCGGTGGAGACCTGAACGACGACGGCTTCGATGAGGCCGTCATTGTTGCGGACACCTGCCCGATCGCAGCAGATGACGGCGTAGAGTTCATTGTCTTCCGCTCCGATGGACGCGGAATGTTCGAGCCTAAGCCGGACGTCATCTCCCTCTTCTCTCCCGGCCCTATCAAATCTCTTCAGCTCGCCGACGTCGACGGAGACAACCTCCCTGACATAGTGTTCGCTGGGGACGGATTCCTTCACGCCCTCGTCAACGACGGAAATGGGGCCTTTGAGGTTCCAACGCCACTGGTTGGAGTTCCCGAGAGTTTCTTCGACAACCAGTTCAATGAGAGCCCCTTCCTAGAAGAAGAGACCGTTTTGCCACTAGGTTCGGGCCACTTCAGCGGCTCGGAAGCAGAGGATGTGGTGTTTCCCACGGGAGACGGCGTTTCAATTGCGTCACTCGGTCGGGAAAACGTCGTCGAGTTTCCGGGGGTAGGAGCGCTTTTCGATTTTGCGGTCGCTGACATCAACAATGATGGTCTCGATGATGTAGCGATCTTGCACGAGCAAGATCTTGTAATTTGGCTATCTAGCCCGTAGCCGCGTGTTTCCAGGAGGTTCACTATGCATACAAGGACTCGCCAGCTCTGGCTGGCCATCGTCGCCGTTCTATTCCCAGGTTGCCCCGACGACATCGTAGCGGAAGGCGGCGCGGGTGGCACGACATACAACCCCACCGGAGCCGATACGGGCTCGAGCGGCAACGCGGACGCCACATCTGGGCCCGTGACCACCAGTGGCGCGGATGAAACACGGGCGGAAACGCGGACGAAACCGGGGGGACGCCACCTGAGCCCCCCGCGATGACACTCAATTGCGCGGAGGATTTTTCCCCGCTCAGCGGCCAAGACGTGGTGTCCGAGACATCCGGCATGATCGACGCGAGCGAACTCTGCTCTGACCTTTCCGAAGCGGCCGACGTTCCCATCTTGATCTGGCGGCCAGGAGACCCCATCACCGGCGCCTACCCGTCTTCCCAACGCCCATGGGTCCTACTGCAACACGGGAACGGCCAGGACGCTGCGCAGTATCCCCATATCATTAAACCACTCGTTGAACGTGGATTCATTGTTTTCGCGCCGGACGACATAAATACGCTATCTTCCATTCCCGGCGCTACGGCGTGGGAGAGGCGGGGTCAGCGTATCGAGTGCGCCCTGCGGTGGGTTCGTAGCGAGTTCCCGGAGTCCGAAGAACGACTTGGCGGTTGCTTTGCCATGATTGGACACAGCAACGGTGGTGCAGGTGTTGTAGAAGCTGGGCGGCGCCTGGCCGCTGCGAACGACCCTTTGCTCAGGGAACTTGCCGCCGTCGTGGCGATTACACCGGACATCCCTACCGACTTCGAGGAAGGAATCGATGCAGAAGACCACTTCCCACTACTCGTGCTCACCGGAAGTCACGACGAGCAGGTGGAGTACGGCGGAGTCGCGGCCTATGAAATCCTTGGCAACGAAGGCCGGCTGAACCAGGCATCTCCCGCGGCCGGGAGTATGGTCGGCCGCGTCGGCGAGAAAGTCTTCATCGACGCATATAGAGTCTTACACAACGACTGGGGTGGAGACTCCCTCAACCCCCTGCTCCAAGCTCCAGCAGGCAGAGAGCTGTCGGGAACCTATATTCCCGCATTTCTCGACTGGCAGATATTCGGGGACACTTCGAGCCGCCCCTGGTTCGTCGACAACGTAATCCCGTCTAACATCGCGACACTTCTGGATTGGAACAGCCATCCGGAACATGATGGAACGCCGTTGATCTTCACAGCCTACCAGGGAGGAGACCGACGGGGCGTTGGGATTCAGCGACTGCCTATCGAAACATTCGAAGATAGCAACCAGAGCCAACCCGCATACCAATACACCGGAGAGCGAATCTCTCGCACTGAAGCCCCGTCACTCGTCGTTCAGCAGGGCAGACAAGACGAACTCTATGACACGGCGGTCTTGCCTCAACTCCCGTCACTCAACCATGCGATGCGTGTCGACTGGGCTGCCTCCGCGGGAGGAGTCACGTGGGTTTTCGAGTCTCCGGGATTCACGCCCACGCACCTCAGTCTTCGGGTAAGCAATGTATTCGATGGATGGTTGACCGGCCCCGACACATGCGAGGCCCTCCCTTCGGAGGTTCCGCTGTCTTTCGACGTTCACGTCGAGACTTCCAACGGGGGTGAAGGGCGTGCACACGTAAGCGAGGTTGTCGTGCAAGATTACACGCTCGCAAACAACACTCAGTCGAACACGACCGAATGCGACATGAGCCAGTCGCTGTACACTGTCCGCATTCCGATCGAGTGCCTCGAATCCTCCCCTCAGTTCGACGCATCGTTGCTGAACAGTATCCAGCTTCGGTTCGGAGATGCAGGATCCTCGCTCAGCGGCGCGCTGGTAATAGACTCGGTGGAGCTAACAGCGTCTCTCGAAGAGCCGGCGTCTCCAAGCTGTGACCATCTAGGGATTCCTCCAGCACCGCTTGTTTCCTACTCCTGTGTCGACTACGACCCCGGAAGCTATATCGACTTTACGGCCACGAGCGGCGCCTCAAGTATTGGCGAAGCCACGTTCGACGGCGCTTTCGGGCGCTTTCTTGCCGGACGGCCGAGTATGGTTACGGATTGCGACGATTCCCGCTACGAGCTCGACCTCGTATCTGTTGACCAAGACGCGGACGGCGTTGCCGATGAGACGCATGATGTTCGTGCCTTCGACAACGTCGGTGTGACTGACCTAGTGGCAACGCTCGGCCTAGAGGAGGGCGATGCCGCGGTCACGATCAACGAGCCGGGCAAGCCGGCGAGCAATGGCGTCGAACTCTACGACTACGGCTCCTTCCTTGCCGCATACCGCAGGTTTTCTGCCCTTCAAGACGTCGAGGTGCGATTCCTTCGAGAGCAGGCCGCTGGTGTTCACGAGCCAACCCTCCTCATGGCCTACGTCCCGCCTGACCTCTCGGGGGTCGAACCTCCACAGTCGGCTGTCACCCCATCCTCCTACTCTCTGCCTAGTGGCGCAACCTACGTATCGAGTTCCACCGACCTGGTCAACGCGCTTGCGCTCCCCACTGGGCAAGACATCATCGTCGCAGACGGTGACTACACGTGGACGGCGCCTGTCACAGTCGCCGGCCCGCACCGGATCTGGTCTGAGAGCCTCCTCGGGGCGACGCTTCGGTTCGGACTGACCTACGCGGGCAATGCCAACCGAACCGGTGGCCTCGAACTCCACGGAGTCGCGTTCGAGATCGATGACGCCAGCATGGCCCCCGCCGGTGTTGGGTCCACCCACGCGCTATTCACGTGGGGACAAGGTGGCGAGGACGTATTGGTCGAGGACTGCACCTTCGACGGTGACCTCACGATCGGCGACGCAATCGGCGCATTTGCTCCGAACGGCCTTGTCGTACGGCGGACCGAGATCTCCAACTTCTGGGGTTACGGCATCATCGCCAAACAAGGCGCCGCCGGAACAGTCCTGGGCTCGGAACCGCTTCTCGAAGACCTCCAGATTCACTCGGTGTTCGGCGCGAACCCGGGCTCCAGCAACGGCGCGTGGGAGAACGGCATACTCCTGGGCAACAACGGCACGATCCGTCGGGTGGACATCCGTGATGTCGGGTGGTCCGGGATCCAGCTCTACAACGACGCGACCGGGGTCAGCATCGGGGATGTGTTCATCGACTACGCCGGGCCGGGGGTCTGGGGAACAGCGTACACGCAGGCGCGTGGCGCAGGCATTTGGCTGGGGCAGTCCCACGACGTGAGTATCGACCGTGTGCGTATCGAGTCGCACGTGTTCTTGGGGGTCAACGCGCATTGGGACCAAGGCAACGCGGACCCGTTCCTGAACACCACCCCGCCCCGGAACTACAACATCACCATCTCGGACCTGTATTCGCGAGCCTACAAGATCGGCGTCCACCTCGACCTCGGCGTAGAGGACACCGTCGTTCGCTCGTCGCGCTTCGAGCACGCCTGGATGGCCGGCATCCTCGACAACAACCAGTTCGAGGACGATTGGGGCTGGCACCCGTGCGCAGGTGGGGAGGATGTCTGCTTGCAGAGCCTCAACCGGACCGACGGCATCGACTGCTACCTCCAAGACGGAGTTGATTGCATCGCCCACCACCACAACGGGGGAGCGAGTGCCGCTTCGCCCGCGAACTGGCCCTCCCATCCCGACGACTACCTCCAGCCGGGCGGACTCTGGAACCGAAACGATGCCGCGTACCCGAATGAACCCGGGGGCGGTGGAGACTCGAGCGGGGGTCAGGTCGACTCAAGCACCTCAGGGTGAGTTCAGGGACAAGTCTACGTCCGACCCCCAGCCCCGGGTGGAAAGCCCGTGAGCGTCATGACATCGCGCTTCACTTGAATCCCCGTCCGACGGTGGTTTGTCAGTTTGTCAGGCGGACCAACGTGGCCGATCCCGCCGCGGCCCCAACCTCACCAGCCCGGGTGCCGGGCGAAAGAATGCAAGCGTTTAAGTGAAATGAAGTGGGAAAACGCCGGGATTGAGGAATACCACGGGGGC
>CAYGTG010000600.1:0-5507 GCA_964352485.1 uncultured Nannocystaceae bacterium
GGAGCGAAAAATCCTTCCCGATCCGCCGCGCCGACTTTCTCAACAGGCTGCTAGGGGCCGCGGTTGTACCTGAAAACTAACCCCGTCGGTGCCTTCACCGGGCCATGGCTCGACGGTAGGTCTCCCAGAAGATTCCTGCGCAGTGGACCGTGAGGCCTTCGGGGTACAGCTCGGGATGCGGTTCGTAGAGCGTACCGTGCGTACGCCCCGGTACGAACACGATATCGGCGTCGCTGCCGAGCTTGTCGAGCTCCTCGTCGAGCTTGTGTACGGCGGCGTCGAGCCCGACCGTGTCCTCGGTGCCGACGATGATGTGAAGCTTGCCCGCGAGCAGTGGTTGGAGTCGCTTCCAGTCCTGCCGGAGCACGAGCGAGATGTCGTACGCCTTCCAGGCATCGACGACCTCCTTGTCGATCACCCCGGTCTCGCGATCGAACACCGGTCGCGGCATGCCGTCCTCACCACGTGGGCTGAACACGGCGTCGAAGCTAAATATCTGGCCGCCGACGGGTCTCGTAGTGATCTCGTTGCGGGTGAACTCCTCGAAGGTCATCACCCACTTGCCGTCGCGACGCATGAGCTGCGTAGGTTTGCCTTTGGCGTCGCGGTACATGTTGTCCTGCGCGTAGAGGTCCACGTTGGTGAATGCCCGGAAGTCGACCGGATCCGGGGCGGTGGAGCACACGCCGCCGAACACTTCGGGGTGGGTGATCTGCAGCCATAGGCTCGACCAGCCTCCGCTACTGTGTCCCATCGTGAACCGACCCGATGGCTTGCCCACCGCGCCGAACCTCGCCTCGATCGCCGGGATGAGCTCTTGCACCAAGGCCGTGCCCCACGGTCCCATGTTCGCGGAGTCTGCGAACACATGGTGGCCGAACGGATGCGATGCGTCGAGGAACGCCCAGAGCATGGGATCGATCACGCCCGCGTTCATCTGCTCGATGAGCCACGGAGCATAGCGTTGCTCGAGCGTTTCGTGATTGCCGCCGAACCCGTGCACCACGTACACGATCGGATAGCCGCGCTCGGGGTCGTAGTTCGGCGGCGTGAGCACGACGGAGTGCATCTGCACCGGCTGACCGACAAACTCGGTGAGCCCCGCCGACTCGACGTCGAACGGCTCGGTGCGGGACTCGGCCGAGGGCTTCGCTCGCTCGACGCCTTGCGTGAACTCGGCCGGCTCGGCTTCCTGGATTGTCTCGCTCGGGGTCGCGGGCGTGGGGGCGGCGGTGCCGATTGGCTTGGGTGAGCAGGCCGTGATCGTCAGGAGCGGGAAGAGGACCGGTCTACGCATGGGCGACGCCAACCTACACCGGGATGCTGTCTTTTCGGCCGGTCGCTCGGAGATGCGAGGGTGCATGCGCTCGAGCGGGGACTGAAGCTCATCCGTGTGCCACGTTGTTCTTGGTCGGCGGCTGCCTCGCGGTCAACGCCAAGTTCCAGGACTACGGATCCGGCACCGGTGGCGACAGCGCGTCTGGACGGGCTCGACGGGACCTCGCGAACGTTCGGTAATGCCGACGTCGCCAATGCGCTGCGTCCCACCAGCTGCTTTGGGTGTGCCATCCGCCGGGCTGACGTGGTTCCATTCCAGGCGCCTCCCGTCATTCCGTCGTCGGCGGGCCTTCGCGTGGAACTCTATGCAGGAACTCGCTTGGCATCCTATAATCCGAGTGCATGCTCGTCGTCGACAAGCTCGGAAAGACTTTCCAGATTCGAAGCGGACGTAAGGAGTCCAAGCAGCTCGATCCGCGTGAGCACGGAAGGCAGTTCGAGGCGGTGAAAAGCGTGAGCTTCGAAGCCCCGCGTGGCACGATCCTGGGGCTACTCGGGCCCAACGGCGCTGGCAAGACCACCTTGCTTCGGATGTTGTCAACGGCCCTCGTCCCGACGACGGGCACGGCGTCGATCGATGGCATCGACATCGTCACCCGGCCACTCGAGGTCCAGCGCCGGACCGGGTTCATGTCTGGTGCCACGGGTCTGTACGGGCGACTCACGCCCCGCGAGATGGTGACCTACTTCGCCGAACTGCACCGGATGGAGCCGGCAAAGGTCGAAGCGCGCATCGCCGAGTTGTTCGACCTGTTGGACATGAACGCGTACGCCGACAAACGGAACGACGACCTGTCGGCAGGCATGAAGCAGAAGGTGTCGATCGCGCGCACGTTGGTCCATGACCCCAGCGTTATTTTCTTCGACGAGCCTACGACCGGTCTCGACGTGGCGGCGGCGCAAACAATCATCGAACTGCTCATGCGCTGTCGGGACCAGGGCAAGACCGTCGTGTTTTCGACCCACCACATGCACGAGGTCGAGCAGCTGTGCGAGCGGGTCGTGATCATCGCTGAAGGCAACAAGTGCTTTGAAGGAAACGTCGCGCAGATGCGCGAGCGTGGCAAGCATGTCCAGCTCGACCGCGCCTTCCTCGGCATCATCGAAGACGCCAAGCAAGCGAGGGCAGCATGAGCAGCCCGATCCTCACGGTGTTTCGCAAAGAACTGCGCGAGGTCTTGCGTGATCGCAAGACCCTCATCTTCATGCTCGCGCTGCCGGTTCTACTGGTCCCGCTGCTCGGCAACTTCGCGATCGACTTCGCCACAAAGGCAAATCAAGACGCGATGTCGAAGACCCTCACCTTCACCGTGTTCGGTGACGACACCTTGCCCGGCAGCAGCCACGGTCTGGGACAAGCATTCACCGAAGAGCTAGGCTTCGAACAGACGCAGCTCAACTCTATCGACGAGGTCGCCACAACGATTGCCAGTGAGAAGCTCGACTTCGCGCTCGTGATCGTGCCCGCCGGTGGAGAGGCGCAGCCCCTGACCGTCGAACTTCACTACGACAACGCATCGACCTCAAGCAAAGTCAAGCAACGCGTCTCGGTCGTACTTGACGCTATCGAGGTCGAGATGCGCGATGCCAAACTCAGCGCACTCGGCCTCGCGACCCCTGAGGAACGGGCGCTTGTTCGCGACCCCCTCGTGCTCGAGGAGCATGGGACGGCCGATCGGCGCCAAGTCATGGGCGAGACCGTCGGCGGCCTTCTGCCCTACCTGTTCATCATCTTTTGCTATCTCGGCTCGCTCTACCCAGCAATCGATATCGGCGCAGGGGAGAAGGAGCGTGGCACCCTGGAGACTCTCCTGCTCGCGCCGGTCCCTCGCCACCAGGTCGTGCTCGGCAAGTTCTTGGTGATCTTCGCGGCGGGGGTCGCTGCCGCCACGCTCAGCGTTTCGAGCCTTGGGATCTGGCTGGCGACCAAGGGCGGCGCCGTCGATGGTGTCTTTGGTGAGGTGATTCGTTCGGTCGGCGTTGGCGATCTGTTGATGATTGGCGTGATGGTCCTACCGCTGGCTTCGGTCTTCGCCGCCGTGTTGCTGAGTGTCTCGATCTACGCCAAGAGCTTCAAAGAGGCGCAGTCCTACGCGGCCCCCTTGCAGATGATCTTCGTTCTCCCGGCCGTTGCCGCGATGCTGCCTGGCGTCGAGCTCGACTGGGGTACTGCCATGATTCCGATTACCAACGTGGCCCTTGCGACCAAGGAGCTGGTCAAGGGGACGATGGACCCGACCTTGCTCGTTGCGATCCTCAGCTCGAACATCGCGCTGGCCCTGGTCTTGCTGGTCTTTTGTACCAAGTGGTGCAAGCGCGAGAATGTGTTGTTTCGCCGGTAAGTGTGGCGCTCGATTGTCCCGATCTTCCACGTGAAGACTCAACAGGACCTCGTTAGCACCAGGGGCCGTACCCACCCGAGTCGCCGTACGAACCGTACGAACCGTACGAAGACCCGTAGTCGTAAACGCAGTTACCCTCGACGCACTCGAGGCCACCGCGGTCGTTCGAGCAGCTACCGCAGGTCTCGGAGGACGTCAGTATGTCGGTGCACGCCCCGGGCGAGCAGACGGCCGTGCCCGCCCCGCAGACCTGAAGTTCGAAGACCTGGGTGCTCGACTCGCCGGCGTTGTCGAGCAGCTCGATCTGAAGGCTGAGCACACCGCCGGGATCAACCCCGGGTTGCTTCGTTCGGCGCTCAGGGCGAACATCTTGCGAGAGCGGCGAGGTACTCCTCAAGGTCGGTGTAGCCGTCCCCGTCCAGGTCCGTGGCGTGGTTGTCCTCGCCGACGACCAACCCGTTCGCACGCTCCCATGCATCCCGGATGCCGTCGGCGTCGGTGTCATGGTCGCGAGGATGTTGCCCTGCCGCCTCGTAGTAGGAGTAGTCGCGTCGGCTGTTGTCGCCCACGTCGCCCTCGTAGAAGCACAGGCCCCCTTGTCCGCAGGGCGGGACAACGGGGGCAACGCGGACCCCGACGCCAACCTCGGCGGTTGCAGCGACCGGTTCGCGAGGGGTGTAGCCCCCGGACTCCATGACGAGCCGACTATCGACGTTGTTGGTTGGGTGCTTCCAGTCGAACTCGGAGGGGCCCGTCGCGCGGTCGATTGGGAGGGCGATGGTCAGCCCGATCCGCTCGAGGCGCTTCACTCCGCGACGCCCGTCGAGTTGACGCGTCGCGAGCTGCGACAGGCCTTAGAACAACTCGATTGGGAGGATCATTGCGATCCCGGAATGGACCTGTGCATGACCACCGGCGTGGACGATGCCGTCGCGCGAACGCACAGGCTTCTCCATCTGCTTCCTCGTCTCGCGGGCGGGCAGGAGGATGATCTCGACGAGCTTCGAGGCGAGCTCGATGAGCTTCTCGACAGCGAGCCTTGATCGGTCGCCTGGGCTGCTAGCGTCCGGGCGACGGCGAACTCCCCGGTGTCCTCGCGCTCAAGTCATCCCTCCGCCAGGTCGAGACGCTCGGCCAGATGAGCATGCGAACGGGCCGCGTCGCTCAGCGAGTCGTCCAACCCCTGGAGCGCCGACAGACTCGATCGAGTCGCGACGCCAGTGCCAAAGTGGGCGCATCCCAGCGCGTTCGTGACGCCCGCAAGGCCGTCGCAGTTGGCCGCTTCGAATCCCTTCGGCGTGCGAGCCGAGCTCAGCGTTGCGTAGGTCGTGTCGATCGGCGTTCCCAGGAGCACGGCGTATCGATGGTTCGCACCCCGTCAACATGGTCCACGACCGCGGCGCCCTCCACCAGCGCGGGCGCTGAAGCCCGAGCAGCGCGAGCAGGTGCTAGGCGAGAACAGCAGGAGTTGTCCGACAGCAGGGGCACGAGGCGGCGGCCCTGCACCGCGGAACTCGGCGGCGATGTCGTGCGGAGTGGTGACGACCCGAGTGACGCGCATGCCCGCTGCAGCGGGGGCAGACCGAGATGTCGACGCGAAAGACGCGGGCGATGAGCTTCATCCACGACAACCGAGAAGGGTCTAGTTCGAGAAGCGACCGGTGGGTTCGCGGGACACCGAGTACGACCAGGCTGGAGGAGGGCGCCGGCGCGTCGTTTCGTGAACGGCGCTCGATGTCCGGGCCCGTCCACGTCGTCCAGCAGGCGCCGATGCACGAGACGCTGTCTGTGCCGGCACCACCGAAGACGATCGATAGACCGCCGCCG
>CAYGTG010000601.1:0-611 GCA_964352485.1 uncultured Nannocystaceae bacterium
CCCCGCGCTCACCTGCCCCCAAGCCCAAACCACGCCGCTGGCCCGTCGTGGTCGGGGTGCTGTTGGTGGTGTTGGTGATGTTCGGTCTCGTGATCGCAGCGATCCCCTTGCTCGCCGTTCCCTACGCTGAGGAACAGGTCGAAGAGCGGATTCGTCGCCGGCTCAAGGTGGGGTTCGAGGTCGAGGAGGTTTCGATCGGATGGGGGCAGGTCTCTCTGGCGTCGGTCCGGATTGGGGGTGGCGACGGTGAGCCCACCATCACGCTCGACCGCGTCGAGGTTACCCTCGATGAGGACGCGTTGTGGTCAGGTGTCGCCGAAGTGACCGCGGCAACGGTTCACGGCGGTCTCGCGACCGGCACGGTCGAGTCATTTCAAGATCTCGTCCGGCGCATCCGCTCGGGGCGCAAGCCTGGCGCGAAGGCGTCGACGGGCCGGGTCAGAATGCGACCCGAGCAAGTCCGCATCGAAGGACTCGCCCTGGACGTGACTCGTGGTGCCCGTCGGGTTCGGGCGAGCATCGACGCGAGCATCGACGTCGCGGCCCGGCGCGCGGTCAGCTCGGCCCGAGAGATCCAGCTCGACAATGGCGATGGCGCCAAGGTCTTCGCC
>CAYGTG010000601.1:621-4307 GCA_964352485.1 uncultured Nannocystaceae bacterium
GTCTTCGCCCGTTCGATCAGCGCCACGGTCCAGGCCGACAAGACCGACGAGGGCTACTCGGTCCGTTTTCCACAGCGGGTCGAGGTCCGAGGTGTCGCGGCCCCCATCGACGAGGGGATCGCGGTCGCCGGGGTCGACGGCTGGGTCCAGGTCTCGGATGACCAAGCGACCGAGATCTCGCTCGACCTTGCCGGTGCGTTCGGTGACGCGCAGACCGAATCGGCCACCGACAAGCTGTGGTCCGTTGCGGGGCGGGTTCGTCGCGATCTGTCCGAGGGCGTGCTGCGGGTCGACATGGATGCCTTCGAGGTCGCCCGTGTCCCCAAAGATGTGGTCGCGAAACTGCCGCTGGTGGAGTCGGACGACGCGACGGTCGGAGGCCATCTCGCCGTCGTGTTCGGCAACGGCGTGGCCGCGCTGGAGGGGGATCTTTCGCTGCGGGGGTTCGGCGTTTCTTCACCGACGCTTGCACGTCAGACGGTTCGAGACCTCGGGATGGATGTGTCCTTCGCCGCAGAGGTCGACCCCGTTGGCCGTCGCGCCGTGCTGCACTACCTCGACGTCGAACGCGAGGGCGTGAAACTGACCGCCTCCGCCGTGCTGGAGCATCCCGAGCGCACGAGAGGCCGAAGGTATGACGTCGTTGCCGACCTCCCGCGTGTGGACTGCCAGTCGGTGCTGGATGCCGTTCCCGAAGGATTCGCGCCCGGACTCGATGGATTTCGGCTGGGTGGAGAGTTTGGGGCGCACGTCACCTTGCACGTTGACTACGCCGATCTCGAGACCCTGGCACTGGGCGGACTCGTCGACATGGAAGGTTGCGAGGTCCGCGCTAGTCCCCGCGTCGCGGATCAAGATCGTCTTGCGGGTGGCTTCACGCACCGCGTTCTGATGAACGACGGTGGGACCTCGTCCGTGCAGATGTTTCCCGGCGCGCGCGGCTTCGCGTCGATCCGCCAGATCTCGCCGGTGGTCACCGCCGCGATTCGCACGACCGAAGACGGCGGCTTCTGGAAGCACAACGGCTTCATGCCCTCACAGTTTGAGGTCGCGCTTCGCCGAAACCTCGCCGCGGGGCGGGTCCGGCTTGGGGCTTCGACGATCACCATGCAGATGGTCAAGAATGTGCTGCTCGGGCACGAGCGGACGCTGTCGCGGAAGTTCCAGGAGATGTTCCTGACCTGGTACGTCGAGAAGGTTCTGAGCAAGGACCGGATCATGGAGCTGTATCTCAACGGGATCGAGTACGGCCCGGGGATCTACGGGATCGTCGACGCGTCGAGCTACTACTTCGGCAAACACCCGGCCGATCTCGACCCGCCCGAGGCGGTGTTTCTCGCGCTCATGCTCCCCAGCCCCGTCAAGCGCAGCATCTACTACTGCGAGGGCGAGTTGTCGGAGCGATTCAACATCAAGGTGCAGCGGATTCTGCGGCTGATGAACGAGCGCGGTCGGCTGTCCGATCTCGAGTATGAGCTCTGGAAGGAGCAGCCGGTGGTCTTCGATCTACGTCGCCGCGGCTCGGTGGGGGCCTGCCAAGGACGCATCAATCGCATGCGTGCAGGGACGTTCACCCAGATGCCGCTCTCGGGGCTGCTCAGCAGCGCGGCGGTGCTCGACGATCCGTCGCGGCTGCCTGGTGCGCAGCAGGGCGAACTCGACCTCGATCCCGCGGAGGACGGCGACGGGCTGCCAAGTCTCGAGGACCTCCCCGGCAGCGAGGATCCCGCGGAGGTCGACGATCTCGGGACACCGGCAATGGACCGATAAAGGGGCGCTGCCGCGACGTTCTGCGGCCGTGGTCTGCGCGGGATGACAACACGGTGCTCACGCGTAGGTGGGGTGTGCAACCCGCGCTGTGCATGCCATTGTTTCGCCGTTCGATGGACGATCGCACCTTTGCGCGCCTCACCCAGGCCCACACCGCAGCGCACATTGCCGAGACCCTGACCCCCTACGTCACCGAGGTCCGTCGGGAGAAGATCGAGCGGCTGCTCGAGCGGCGGCTGCCCCAGATTCAGGTCGCCATCGAGGCTCCGAGCGACCCTCACAACGCTGCGGCGGTGGTGCGGACGGCGGAGGCGCTTGGGGTGCTGGACGTACACCTGATCGCGCGCGAGCGACGAGCGCTCCACGCCAAGAACACCACGCAGGGTGCATTCCGCTGGGTCCGCACCCACCACCACGAGGATCTCGCCGGGTTCTTGGCCCAGGAACCGCTCGAGGGGGTCTCGCTGTTCGGTGCGTGGATGGACGCCGAGCGCACGGTCGAAGAGCTTCCCGTCGATCGCCCGATCTGTGTGGTGTTTGGGAACGAGACCCGCGGCCTCTCGGACCCGGCTCGGGCCGCGTGCGTGGATGGCTTCCGCATTCCGATGGTCGGTATGAGTGAGAGCCTCAACCTATCGGTGAGCGCGGCGATCACCCTGTATCAACTCACCTCGCGTCATCGCGCGGCCGGGGCGGTGGTGCTCGACGATCTGGAGCGCGAGCGGCTGCGCGCGCGCCACTACATGGACAGCGTCGACGAGAGGCTTTGGTCCTCGTTGCTCGGCATCCCGATGGAGTCCTCGTGAAGAACGTCTGGGTTCGCCGGATCATCATCACGTTCGTTTCGCTGTGCGTCTTCGGCGTGGTGGCGGGCGTCGGCTCGGTGGCGGGCATGTTCTGGTACTACGGCCGCGATCTCGAAGCGCTCGACGAGGACGGACTCAAGAACTACGCGCCGCTGCAGGTCACTCGGATCTACGCACGCGACGGGGAGCTGATCGGTGAGGTGTTCGAGCAGCGCCGCACGGTCATCCGCTACGAGCAAGTCCCCAGTCACGTCGAAAACGCCTTCTTGGCGGCCGAGGATGCCGACTTCTACCGGCACGAGGGGATGGACTACGCGGGCATGGTGCGGGCTCTGGTCGCCAACGTCCGGGCAGGCAAGGTCACTCAGGGCGCATCGACGATCACCCAGCAGGTGGTCAAGACCTTCATGCTCAGCCCCGAGCGGAGCCTCGAGCGGAAGGTGCAGGAACTGCTGTTGGCCCGACGCCTGGAGCAGGCCTTCACCAAGACCGAGATTCTGCAGCTGTATCTCAACGAGATCTATCTTGGCCACGGCCGCTACGGCATTGAGGAGGCGAGCCGATTCTACTTCGGCAAGAGCATCTC
Source organism: uncultured Nannocystaceae bacterium (assembly GCA_964352485.1). Taxonomy (GTDB): domain Bacteria; phylum Myxococcota_A; class Polyangia; order Nannocystales; family Nannocystaceae; genus CAJXVA01. Next base: position 3,784 of record CAYGTG010000601.1, read on the forward strand.
CGAGATCGACCTGGGACAAGCCGCCTTGTTGGCCACGCTGCCCAAGGCTCCGGGGCGAGACTCCCCGCTGCAAAACCCCGAGAAGGCCAAGACTCGGCAGGTCTACGTCCTGCGTCAAATGGTCAAGCATGGCTTCGCCACCTCCGATGACGCGCAGCGCTACATCGACGCGCCGCTCGATCTCTCGACATCCGAGCAGCGAGACGTCGTGGTGGGCGGCGCCGAGGAGTTCGTCGATGCCACCCTCGAGGTTCTTCACCGGCACTACGGCGACGATCTGATGACCGTGGGTGCGGCGGTTCACACCACCGTGTCGATGCGGGCCCAGACCGAGGTGCGTCGCGCTGCCATCGAGGGGCTCGCCGCGATCGACGTTCGCAACGGATACGGACGGGGTCTGAAACCGGCGGACGACGAGACGCTGGCCCGGGTCACCTCCGAAGCCGCAGGCCCCCTGGTGGCCGGCCGCCACCTCGATGTGGTCATCGCTCAGGCCAGCGAAGGGGCTCTGATGGCCACGGCGG
>CAYGTG010000601.1:4317-5501 GCA_964352485.1 uncultured Nannocystaceae bacterium
GTTCAAATCACCACGCCTGCGACCGGCGAGGCCCCCGCACAGGCTCGCATCGACGCTGGCCCCCAGGCGGCCGTGATCGTACTCGACGTCGCCACGGGGGATGTGATCGCGATGGTTGGGGGCAGCACGCACGACCGCGGCGACTTCAACCGCGCCATGGATGCCAAGCGCCAGCCCGGCTCATCCTTCAAGCCGTTCGTGTATGGCGCCGCGCTGGCGCAGAACATGATCTCGCCGGCGACGCTGCTCGATGACAGCCCGGAGGTCTACAAAGATTGGAAGCCGACCAACTACAAGCGGGACCGATACCTCGGCAAGGTGCGGGCCCGCGTCGCGCTGGCGAAGTCCGTCAACACGATCCCGGTCAAGCTCATCGACGAGCTGAGTCCCAAGACCGTCGTCGACTTCGCCCATCAGATGGGCATCGAGTCCCCGCTGCCTGAGAACCTCTCGCTCGCCCTGGGCACGGGCGAGGTCTCGCCGTTCGAGATGGCGCATGCGTACACGACGTTTGCCCGCGGTGGGGAGCGGATAGAGCCTCGGATCGTCACTCGGGTCGAGACGGTCGGCGCGGAGGACTGGGTCCCTCAGCAGCCGAAGCTGCGGGTGCTCGATGAGGGGCCGGCGTTCTTGCTCACCAGCATGTTGCGCAGCGTGGTCACCGAAGGCACCGGTCGCAAGGCGTCCGCGCTCGGGCGCGATGCGGTCGGCAAGACCGGAACGTCCAACGAGAGCCGGGATGCTTGGTTCGCGGGCTACACGCCCGATCATGTGACGGTGGCCTGGGTCGGCTTCGACCAGCCCAAGCGGGTTGGCAAAGGAGAGACCGGCGGCAAGGCCGCACTCCCGATCTGGTTGGGGGCGATGAAAGCGGTCTCCTTCGGGCCTGCCAAGAGCTTCGTGCCTCCGGCGACGATCAGCGTCCGAACGATCGACGCGGCATCGGGCTTGCTCGCGCCCACCGGTTCGGCGGCTCAGGGCTTCGAAGGGAAGACGCTCGACGAGTACTTCCTCGAGGGAAGTGAGCCCATCGAGGAAGCGGTGCCGGCGGCTTTGCCCAACGGCGATGTCCTGCTCGGCCTGTATGACGAGCTTCCCGAAGACGGTGAGCCCGTCGCAGAAGATCCGCTCTAGTCCTCAATCAAGCGCTGCTTGATTGAGGCCGTCGCGCCAGTCTTGATAGG
>CAYGTG010000602.1:0-5495 GCA_964352485.1 uncultured Nannocystaceae bacterium
GGCTTAGAGCCACTTCTTGATGGCGCCGACCGGGTCGTCGCCCTTGAGCTTGTACGCCTTCAAGTCGACGTGGCAGTCCTTGCACTTCATGCCCTCGGTCACGCCGGCCGCTTTGGCCTTCTTGACCGCGGCTTTCATCATCTTCTTCACTTCGGATTGGCCACCGGACTTACATGCCGCACCGACCTTGGCGATCTTGAAGGACTTGCTGACGCAGGGCTTGGGCGCGTCGCCGTCCTCGGCAGCGCTGGCACTCGATGCGACGAGACCAGCGGCGAAAACGACAGAGAAGGCAGCGGCGAGAGCGATTTTGTGCATCTTTTTGTGCATCTTTTTGTGCATCTTTGGATCCGATTTCCCCGAGTGTGGCTTTGGGCCTAGCAAGCGACGGCGGCGATGGATTGGTTATTCAACGGGCCGGTTCCCTTTTTGGGACAGCAGCTCCCCGGCCGAGAACGGCGTTCCGGGAGGTCGTGTCGCCTTCGAGTGTACCGAGCCGCCACGACAGGCTCGTTACCCAACATCCTATCCCAATCAGCAGAAACGGTTTCGGCGAAACACGTAGGTATGCCCACATCGGCGGCGGCCGGGAGGCCTGCAACGCCTGTCGCCACCGGACCTTTTTCGTCCAAAAACAACCCCTCCCGATCCGCGCCCGGCGTTGTACCGTACGCGAATAAGGACCTTCCCTTTCAGACGTGCTTGCAGCTCGGGGGGTCCGCTGCAACGACCGCACGTCATCCACTTCGCGCCTCCGGGCGTTCCGGGGCGCTGACCGCTCCAACTCCACCAAGTAGGACTGATCACATGAAACGACTTTCAACGCTTGCCGCTGTAGGGGGCCTTGCCCTGCTCGCCGCAGCATCCATGACCCTCGGGTCCCAAGAAGTGGTCGCAGCCGACCACGCCGACGCTCCTGGGACCCAAGCCGACGCTGCCGCCGACATCGGCGACTTCTACGCCTGGCACACCGACGACGGGAAGGTCGTCGCGATCGTCACCTTCGCGCCGCTCCAGACTGCGGGTGGGGAAGCCCAGTACGACCGCGACGTGCTGTACACGGTGCACATCGACAACACGGCGACCGCCGCCGGCCTCACCACGGCTCAAAACCCACTTCCCGACGACAACAGCAACGACAACGAGTCGGACCTTCAGATCAACATCCGCTTCGCTCAGAACGGTCTCGGCGACTGGGGCGTTCAGATCGAGAACCTTCCCGGTGCGGCTGAGGTGCTCAACCAGGGAGCCGTCGGCTCGATGATCGACGGTGGCGACGGCAACATTGCCCAAGCCGGTACCTTCGACGATCCGTTCTTCTTCGACCTCGTGGGTTTCCAGGCGACCATCGCCAACGCGGGCGACGACGACAACGACGACGATCCGAAGACACCGGATTTCGACCTCGCGTTCGGCAGCCTGGCAGCCTTCCCCGCGATTTCACCGGCTCCCGACGCGCTCGAGGGCACCAACGTGCACGCGATCGTTCTCGAGTTCGACACCGCCGCGGCGCTGAACGACAACGCTGATGGACTTCTCCAGATGTGGGCCACCAGCAGCCGCATCTCCGACAAATAGGAAAGGGAGACTGACATGAACTTCAAAGAACTCACGCTCACTTCCTTCGCGGCTGCGCTCGTCCTCTCCACTGGCTGCGTCGTCGATGACGATCCTGCCGGTGACACGGACGACACCGACAACCCCACGACGATGACGGTCACGGAGACCATGACTGGTCCGACCACGACTCCGACCACGACCGGTCCGACCACGACCGGTCCGACCACGGACACGGACCCGGACACGACCGACACCGACCCGACCGGTGACACCGACACCGACACCGGTGAAACCGACACCGACGACATCGATCCGGACCTCTACGAGTTCCGCGAAGATGAACCCGGCGCCTACACCCAGGTGGACCGGCAGGGCTTCCCGGCCGTGAACACGGCGCTGATCAGCACAGCAAACCAGGACGCCTACAACGCAGCATCGCCAACCAACGATGCGGCGGGAGACTTCCTGGGTGATGTCGGAGGGGCGATTACGTTCCTCCACACAGGTGCAGGTACGCCGGGCGATGGTCTCGGAGATGAACTGCGCTTTGCTCTGGGAGCACTGAACCCCGACGCGACCCCTCCTCAAATTGAGGACTTGATCTGTAACCCACCGGGGGACATCGATCCGAACGACACCTGCGTTGCCCAGGGCGGCCCCTTCGTCTTCCCAGATGTCATCCTGCTGAACACCGGGATGTCCTCTGGCTTTCCCAACGGACGTGCGCTCGAAGTCCCCGTCGTGGACATCATCCTCGCGGTGCTGCTCCTCGATGTCCTTGACGGCGGCAAGGCGTTCAACTTCGACAACCTGCAAGCGTTCGTCGACCTCGACGACAAGACAGAGGGCCAACAGGGCCTCTCTCAGTCTGGAAACGACCTGGACTTCTCGGCCGACTTCCCATACCTCGCGCCTGCTCACAAGTAGGACTGGCGTTGTGATTCGCGAGGCCTTCGGCGCAAGCCGGGGCCTCGCGCTTTTTTAAGTGAGACCACGACCATGCGCGCGCGTTCTTCCCTCCTCGCTCTGTTTTCCCTTGGCTTCCTCATCGGTTGCGAAAAGTCCGCCCCCGTTCCAGAAAAGGTCGCGGCGCAACCTCTCCCAGCGAGCAAAGCCGCAAGCGGTTCGAACCTGGAGAAGGCCGGGAAAGACCCCGGACAAAAGTCCAAGCCATCGAAAAAGCCCAAACGCAAGACGAAGGCGCAGCTCGACAAGGAGCGGAAGACCTTCTCCGCTGAGCTTGCCCAGCTCGATACCGATATCGCTGGCATCGACGGGCTGACGGAAAAAGCCCCCACCAATCGGCTCAACCACGAGCGTCGCGCGGCCGCGTTCATGCAGCGGGCGCGCCTCTCCGGATCCTACGACGACTATGCCAAGGCCGAGGCAGCGGTCGGCGTCGCCTTCGAGCACAAGCCGGCCTCGGGCACGTCCATGCTTCGCTCGAAGCTGCACTACACGCTGCACCGACTCCCCGAGGCTCGCGCCGACTTTGAGGCCGCGAAGCCAACCGCGGACCGCTCCCCGAGCGGCGTCGCCAGCATCGAAGCTTTCGAGGGCAACCTTGCCATACAAGCTGGAGACTCGAAGAAGGCCGCCAAGCACTTCGAGGCCTCGCTGAACGCGAAGCGAACCTCCTCGAACCTCGCCTCGGCCGCCGTTTTTCACTGGAAGACCGGCGACTTCGATCAGGCCGAGGCCCTGTTCCTCGAGGCCCTCAAGAGCTACCGCGGCAAACCCATGGAGCCGCGGGCCTGGCTTCACCTGAACCTTGGACTGCTCGACCTCGACCGCGGCCGCTACGACGACGCCCTCGCCCACTACCGCGAGGCCGAGACGTTCCTCAACGGCTACTGGCTGATCGACGAACACATCGCCGAGATCCTGACGCTTCAGGGCAAGACCGAAGAAGCCAAGACGCTCTACCTCGACATCCTCAAGCGGACCAACAACCCCGAGTTCATGGACGCGATGGCGGGCATCCTGTTCGACGCGGGCAAGGACGACGAAGCTAAGGCGTACGTGGCCAAGGCCCGTAAGCGGTACGAAGAGCAGATGGCGAAGTACCCGGAGGCGGCCTACGGCCACGCGCTCGGGCACTACATCGAGTTCGGCGAAGACCCGGCGTTCGTCTTGGAGCTCGCGCAGAAGAACTACGCGCTTCGCCCCAATCTCGAGGCTGCGGTGATGCTCGCGCAGGCGCAGCTCAAGGCCGGCGACGCGAAGGCGGCCGCCAAGGCGTTGGCGCCCACGCTGAAGTCGGGCTTCAAGTCGGCCGAGCTGTATGTCACGGCGGCCGCGGTGCAAGCGAAGCTTGGCAAGGACAAGAAGGCGCAGGCGTTCTCAGAGCAAGCCCAGGCCATCGATCCAACTACTGCCATCGCACAGAGCGACTAGGGCGCGAGTAGGATCGCCCACCCGTCGGCCCCCTGAGCTTCAACCGCAAACACATCTGCTGTGACGACGACTTCGTTGTTGGGTCCGACTGCGAGCCCAGTAGTTTCGAAGAACGGCAACTTCTCGTCAGTCGGTGAGGCTTGCCAGAGTACCTCAAGCCCCAAACTTAGCCGCGCGACCATGCTCGGGAGGCTCTCGTCCCCGGTCCCTGTCACCAGGATGTCACCGTTGGGCGCCTGAGCAGCAAACGCAATCACGAGATCGGGAAAGTCCGCTTCCTGTTCGACTCCGCCTGAGTTATCTCGAACTTGTAGTGACGAGCCGCGGCGCGCAAGCCAGCGACCGTCGGCCAAAGACAGAATCGGAGTCGGAAGGCCGGTCTCGAACTCAAGCGTCCATGTGACGCCCCCACCTTGGTTGAAACGCCGCACGGTGTTGGGGATGCCAGCGAACGCCGTAACGGAGTCGGAGACGAGGGAAACCCCGTTTGGCATGGCAAGCACGCGATCATAGGCGAATATGGGGTTCGTGACCGCGACGACCTCGCTCCAGGCCTCGTTCCCGCTCGCATCGAGGAACCTGGCGACTCGGTCTCCTTCAAGAGATGAAGGAGTCGGTGACCCAAAGGAAACGAAGACAACAGACTCTGTTGGGAACACGCTGACGTCCACGGACGATTGGTCCTCGAACTCTCGCCGCCATTGTTCCACCCCAGCCTCCGAGTAGCGAGCAACAGCGAGGTCCGGCACTACGAAACCGGTTCCAATTGATTCCCTGACGATGAAGCCATCGTCCTCGCCCCAAGGGAGTAGTTCGGCGGCGTCGGGTGAAAGTTCAAGGACGTCGACCACATCACCGTTCAAGCCATCCAGAGTCCTTGCCTCGTTCGTGTTGGAGCCGGAGGCCCGAACAACCACGCTTCCATCCTCCTTGAAGTATGGGGAGTCGAGCCGGTCGTTCGCGCTGGTCACGAACAAATGCGTCCACAGTTCGGTGCCGGACTCGATGCAGTTTGTATTGCAGCCGTCGCCTTCCACCTCATCGCCGTCGTCGCAGGCCTCGGCCTCCTGAACGTCTCCGTCTCCGCAGAACGCAGCGAAAGTGCAATCCGCGTTGCATCCTCCATAGCCGCCGTCGTTGATGCCGTCGTCGCAGTCTTCACCGGCATCGAGCTCCCCGTTTCCGCAGTCGGTCCCGCCTTCGGTGTCCGTCGGATCTGTGTCCGTCGGATCCGTGTCCGTCGGCGAGGTGCCGGTCGGGTCCGTGTCTCCAGGACCCGTGCTCGACAACGTCGTGCCCTCGCCCGAGGACCCTTGCGTCGGACCGGTCGTCAGCGTCGTCGACACCCCGGTCGATGCGCCGCTGCTCTCGGTCTGGTTCGTTCCCGCACCGACGGTCTCCGCCGGAGCATCGGGCGCAAAACAAGACGGGACGAGCAAACCGAAGGCAAGAAGTCGAGCGCGAGAAGTCATGCGCCGACGGTCGCACACGGGCCCCGCGGCGGACAACACCGCGACCATGCCCAGGGACAGGTGTCC
>CAYGTG010000603.1:0-5491 GCA_964352485.1 uncultured Nannocystaceae bacterium
TCGACTACGTGATCTACGGACAGGCGCTGTTCGAAGGTGCCGAGGTCTACAACGCGTGTTTCGACAACGGTGACGACGACGATCCGCCCGGCGGATGGCTTCCCAAGCAGGGGCAACCGCTCGCGTGCTACTCGACGCAGATCGCCTCGGACCACCTCTCGGTGTTCGCCGACTTTGTGCTCCCGTAGTGGGCTGACCCGAGACTCAGGTGCACTTGGCGTCGTCGATCGCCTCTGCCACGGCCGCGGCGACGTGGTCGACCTCGTTCAGCGCGTTGGGCCAGTGGGGGGCGAAGCGTAGCCGACCGTCGGGAATGGAGACCGACACGCCTCGGGCGGCGAGCCGAGCAGGAAGTTGGCTCGGCTCGAATGATTCCGGGACGTCGAACGCGAGTACGCCGGAGCGTTCCCCTGGAGATGGCGAGCGCAGCGAGGCGAGCCCGAGTGCGGTGAGCTTGGGCTCGAGGGCATCGTGATAGCGCTGAACGTGGGCAAAGATGTCGTCCACTCCGAGGCTCTGGATCAACCCCAGGGCGCTGTGCATCGCCACGAAACCGAGCGTGTTGTAGGCGCCGCCTTCGACCATGCTCGCGTCGGTCTTGATCGGTCGATCGTAGCGGAGATGGCCCGGCCCATCGAACAAGAAACCGAGGCCATCTTGATGGCTGAGCCAGCCGGAGAGTCGCGGCCGAAGTCGTGGACCGAGGCTCTGCCGAACATAGATGAACCCGCAGCCCTCCAGCCCCATCATCCATTTGTGTCCTCCGCAGCTGGCCATGTCGACGCCGAGCTTCTCAAAATCCAGCGGCACAACGCCGCAGCCTTGGATCGCATCGACGAAGACGGACGCGCCGTGACGCTGGGCGAGCGCCGAGATCGCCATGATGGGCATCCGCATTCCGGTCTGAAATTGCACCGCCGACACGGCGACGACCTTGGCGCCGTTGCGCAGCGCGACGTCGAGCTGGGCGAGACCATTTCCGGGATCGGGGCTGCCGAAGTCGGTGGCCTTGATGCGGTGGATATTGAGACCGAATTGCGACGCGGCCTGTTGCCATGGGGTGATGTTGGTCGGGAACTCTCCGTCCAACAGCACCACGCCGTCCCCGGTCTCCCACGGGTAGCTCATCGCCGCGAAGATGACCCCCCACGAGGTGTTTGGGACGAAGCCAATCTCATCGGCCTGCACGTTCACCAGGCTCGCAAGCGAGGCACGCAGCTCCTCTCGCTGCTCGAGATAGGTCGCAAAGGCTGCCATTCCCTGCTGGGTGTAGTGCGTCAGGCACTGCGAGACCGCGGCCTGGACCGGGCCCGACGGCGGGGAGATCGCGGCGTGGTTGAGATAGGCCTTGGGCAAAAGGTCTGGAAACAGGCTGCGGTCGCCGAGGGTCGCGGTAGGGGCCATGGCCGGCCGATGGTACCTGGCGCGTCGCGGCGGGGCCGTGTGGTGGCTTGCAAACGGCGCGAGTGGCGGTTAGGTCCCACTCATGAAGGCGGACGTTGCCATTGTGGGTGCGGGTTTGGCGGGCATCGTCTGCGCGCAGCGGCTGGTCGAGGCCGGCCGACGCGTCGTTCTCTTCGACAAGGGGCGCAAATGTGGCGGCCGCTTGTCCACCCGGCGGACCGAGTCCACGCGGTTCGACCACGGGGCGCCGCTGTTCACCGCTCGCTCGTCGGCGTTCCAGACCGAGGTCGAGGCCTGGGCCGAGCGCGGAATCGTCGAGCGTTGGGAAGGAGACTTCAAGGCCGTGCGGTCCAACGCCATGCGAGGGGCGTGGCTCTCCTCTGCGTGGGTCGGCGTGCCTTCGATGAGTGCCATCCCCGCGGCCCTGGCTGAAGGGCTCGACGTACGGACCCAGGTCCGCGTCGGCTCGGTGACGGCGCACGAGGATGCATGGACGTTGGCGGACGAGCACGGCGCCGAGCTGGGTACCTTCGGCGCGGTCCTCATCAACACGCCGGCGGGTCAGGCCGCGCCTCTGCTCGAAGGGGTGCCGGCGTTGCGGGACGCGGCGGCGGCGGTCGAGATGGATCCATGCTGGACGGTCATGGTCGTGCCGGAGCAACCCTGGGACCCGGGCTTCGATGCTGCCGAGTTCGACGAGGGTCCGCTCTCACGCGCCGTCGCGCAGGCGAGCAAGCCGGGGCGAGACGCGACCGGAGGGTGGGTGATTCACGCCGAGTCCAACTGGACTCGGGAGCACTGGGAATCTCCAGCCGAGCAGGTCATCGAGACGCTTGTCGCCGCACTCGCGAAGGCCGCGGACCACCCGATCGGAAGCTTGCGGTACGCGTCGTCGCATCGGTGGCGGTACGCCAGGGTGTCGAATGGATTGCCCGCAGGATGCCTGTGGGATGCACCGATGCGACTGGGCGCGTGTGGAGACTGGTGCGGAGGTCCTGGCTTGGAGGGCGCGTGGATCAGTGGGCTCACACTCGCGGCCCGGGTCGAATAGGCCACGCCCAGATTCGTCGAGCGAGACGAGGGCGTGTCATCGGAGACCGTCGCCGATGAGCTGGCCCCGCCGCGGAGGGGTTGCCTGCGGGGTGTCACAGCCCCAGCTGACGAGCGGCAAGCTCTTTCATGATCTCCTCTGCCCCGCCGCCGATGCTGAGCACCTTGGTCTCCCGATAGATGCGCTCGACCTTGATGCCGCGGATGTAGCCCGCGCCTCCCAAGATTTGCACGGCCTCCTTGGCGCAGAACTCCATGCACTGCGTGGCGGTATTCTTTAGCATGCAGACCTCGGCGATGGGCCACTGGCCTTGGTCGACGCGCCAGGTGAGAAGCTCCAGGGCGGCGCGGGCAGAGCCGATACGCTGGGCCATGTCCACGAGCTTATGGCGGATGACCTGCCGTTTGGACAGCGGGCGGCCGAAGGTCTCGCGCTCGCGGGCATAGGCGACGGCTTCGTCCCAGCACACCTGCGCCGCGGCGATCGCCATGCCGGCGATCATCAGCCGCTCGTTGTTGAAGTTCTGCATGATGCCGCGGAACCCCTCGTTCTCTCGTCCCACGAGGTTGCGCGCCGGGACGCGGCAGGCATCGAAGTACAGCGAGGCGGTGTCGCTGCACCACCAGCCCATCTTCTTGAGAGGCGTACGCGTGAGCCCGGGGGTGTCGCCGTCGATGACCAGCATGGAGATGCCCGCCATCCCGGGCTCGCCGGTCCGTACCGCGGCGGTGATGACGTCGGCACGCATGCCGGAGGTGATGAACGTCTTGGAGCCGTCGACGATGTAGTGCTCGCCCTCGAGGCGGGCCGTGGTCCGCAGGTTGGCGACGTCGGAGCCTCCCGAGGGCTCGGTGACCGCCAGCGCGCAGATCTTCCCGCCACGGAGGACGTCGGGCACGTAGCGCTGCTTGAGTGCGTCGCTCCCCATGTTGGTGATCGGCGGCAGGCCGATGCCGTGCGACATCAGTCCGGCGATGATTCCTCCCGAGCCCGGCCGCGACAGCTCCTCGGTGAGGATCAGCTTGTGAAAACCATCCGCCGCGGTGCCCCCGTACGCTTCGGGAAACCCAAGCCCGAGCAAGCCAAGCTCCCCTGCGGCGCGGTACAGGCTGCGTGGAAACTCGGCCGCTTCCTCCCATGCCTCGATGTTGGGGGTGATCTCTCGCTGCACGAACTTGCGAACCTGGGTACGAAAGGCGTCGTGCTCGTCGGTGTAGAACAATCGCGCAGCCACGCACCAGGGGTACCAGTCGGCGCGGGTAGGAGACCAGGGGCGGCGACGCAGGTGGGGCGTGCAGCGGCCGAACCTGTTCCGCGGAGCCACGCCGCGGCAGCTGTGCCTAAGGCTGTGGTTCCAGCTGGATGTCGGCGACGCCGCAGTCGTTGCTACACGCATCTGCGCGGTAGAACTCCAGCGTCTCGTCTTCACGTTCCTCAAGCACAACACCGTTTCGGGTGAGGACCACGTGTACGGACGTGGCGGGCGTGACGTCCTGCGAGACGCGCAGGAACGTGAAGGCGTTGAGGCGGCCCACCGCGCCGGCGATCGCATCTCCGGAGCACTCCGCGCGTGTTCCTTGGCTGCTCACCACGCACTCGCCCTCGAGCACAGGCCCTTCGTCGGGGGTGACGGTGAGCGCGTACGTTCCCTCGGGCAACGGGTCGTTGTCGGAGGTCCCCACCCAAACGTTGAAGCTTCCGCCCTCGCAGCGACTGTTTTCGTCGCAGACCAGGCACGCGGCGCAGGCTGTGAGCACCGTGATGCACAGGAGGCGGGGCACGTTCGGAGTATCCCGGGGCCCCGTCCGCAGGGCAAGCGCACCGAGACTGGCCTGCCGGGGTCAGCTTTGTTTCAGTGACAGCACAAAGTGTCTCCACTCCCGCTCGAACGCCTTCATGTCGTCGGTGCCCAACACCGACTTCAGCGTCTCGTAGCCCGATGGGTCCGCCGCGAAGCCTTCATGGAACGCGTGGTAGTACCGCCGCAGAAGGCCCTCCTGCTGCAAGTAGAAGCAAAGATAGCGCGCCTGGGCGTAGTGCACTCCGGTCTCGTCCGCGTAGAAGGTGTCGCGCGAGGTGTGGGTGAGGGCGTCGAAGCTGGGGTCGGTACCCGCTTCGATGTGGGCTTGAAGTCCCGGCAACCGCCAGTTTTCGAAGCCCACGATCGCGTCGTCTCGCTCACCGCACTGCTCGTACAAAGACGCGAGGCCCTCGTCGAACCAGGACGGACAGCTTGGGAAATTCGCGTCGATGAACGGGTGTACGAGCTCGTGCACGAGGGTGCCGCCGCCGGTGCTGATGTTCATGACCAGTGCGTTGTGCTCGGCCGTGAAGTACCCGTACGGCGTGTCGGGCTCGTCGTCGAACAGTTGTTTGGCCCAGCGCCGATAGCTCGCATCGTCGCGGAACAACCACACGATCGGTGCATCCGGGGGGTCGCGATCGAAGTAGGCATCCTTGAGCAGCGCGGTCGCCCAGCCGATCGTATGGGTCGCTCGGCGTTGCACCACTTGTGGTGCCTCATCGCCGGCCACGATGAACGGCGGCTCCACGAGGACGGTGAACCCGTCGCCGGAGCGTTGTTCACGCAGCTGATCCGCTTTGGCGGCGAGTCCATCCCCGGTACCGAGCGGCGGCGGCGCTGCGGGCCGAGTCGAGGCGCTTGCCGGGCCGGGCTCGGCCGGTGTTCCGCCGGCCAGGCAGGCAGCAGCGCTCGCCGAGCATCCAGCGAGGAACCTTCGACGACGCATCCCCGCACATACGTACGAGGGGGGATTCACGGTCTGTGGAGAAACATTGCAACACTGTGCGTCACGGCGGCATGCCTGGGATGACGATGCGTGAGTTCGACATCCCAGCGTTCGAAGACTTGGAGTGGCTGGGCGCGTTTGCGCGCCGGCTGGCCCGCAACGCCGACGAAGCTGAGGATCTGGTTCAAGAGACGCTGCTGACCGCGTGGAGGCACCCTCCAGCCGAGCGGATCGGGCTGCGGCCGTGGCTCGCCACGGTGTTGCGAAACCGCCTGCGGATGGAGCG
>CAYGTG010000604.1:0-5485 GCA_964352485.1 uncultured Nannocystaceae bacterium
GATCGGGCCGTACGGGTGCGTTGGTGATGACGCCTCGCCAGCCCACGGTCTTCGGTCAGGATCGCTTGGACGCGGTACGCCGCTGCCCAGGCCTCAGCGCCGCCAAGGAGGGCATGCTGTGCCGGATCGAGGACAGGGAGTCGAACACCCCGATTCTGATCTTGCGGGCGACGGACGATGACGGCTCCCGCCTGTGGGAGTTTGACCCGGATTTCAGTGCCGAGGAACTCGCTGGTGTCGCGCGAGATTTCGTCCAGTCCTTGTTGCCGTTCTATCGACGCGTGGCCCGCAGCGGGATTGTGTTGTTCGTCCACTCCGGCTGGCGATCGCGTGATCTTGCGACCCTACGCGAGACGGTTGCGGTGACGTCGAAGTCGCGGGCGCTGTCGATTGCCGAAGAGGGCCTCGGTCGACTGGACGCGTGGATCGTTCGGAACATGCTGATGTACTCCTCGCTGTCGCTAGACCACGTGCTCGAGCAGTTGCTTCCAGATCACCTCGGGCTCCTGTCGAGGCGCAAGAAACGAGCGAACGATCTGCTCGGTGCGATCGGGCCGGGCGGGTTTTGACGGCCGCTCCGTGCGAGTCGGTCCCGGCAGAGGCGAGCAGGCCGTAGCCCCACCGCAAGCGCGCTCGCGGTCGCAGGCTGCACCTCGTTGGTTCCAGAGCGCTCCACCGAAGTAACCAAAAAAGAAGCCCCGGGGGACGACCGGGGCTTCGGGGAGAATCGGGGAAACTGGAGGCGGACTCAGCCTTGGAGTCGGCGGCGGAGAGCACCGGCGGTGGCCGCGGGCGCGTAACCGAAGAGGGTGGCAAGAGCGTCGCGGAGCCGGGAGAAAGTGTTTTCCTGAGTCATGTCTTTTGGCCTCGCTGTGGAAGTACCCGGGTCGCGGCGATCGATTGCGAATCGATGAAAATACGTTCGATCAGCGCGTGATGTGCGCGTGTGATGTCAGACCGCGAGCCCGTGATGGAGTCTGACGGGAGTGGCTCCGGCAGCGATGGTGCCGACGATGACGAGGATGACCAGGGTGGTGGGACACAAGGAGAGCCTGGCTCGAACGGTGAGGACTCCACGGCGCTTCCTGGCGCGGATGGCAGCGAAGATGGATGCGGTTGCCGAGCGGACTCTGGCCCGGCGGGTTCGTTCGCGGTGAAGCCGAGAACAGCCGCAGAGGATCTTTTCAGAGGCGTTCGATGTCGATCGAAACCTCGTCGTGATCGAGGACGCCTCCGCAGAGTCCTGGGTCCGAACCACTCACGCTGACTCTCCCCTCGGGGTTGAGCACCGTGACCTCCTGTCCGGAGGCAAGGTCGGCAACGGAGATCTCGAGGATCTCGGGGGCGCTGCATCGGCGGCCCGAACCCGACCAGTCGGCCACCAGCGCGAACTCGACGGCGGCATATTCGTAGATGTCTGCGTCCGCGCCCAGCGTTTCTCGTTGTCCGCTGGCCAGGTTCTCGATCGTTGCGGTGACCTCGCCCTCATCGGTTCGGAATCCGGCGCGGAACGAGCCCTTGATCTCGAAATTTGGGGGCGTATCGCCGCGGATGCAAACGGTCACTTCCAGCGCAATGACCGGCTCTTCGACGGTCAGCCGGTATTCGTTCGGCAGGTCCGCGATCTTCAAAACACCCTCGTACGGCTCGCAAGCCGCCGCGAGCCCCACCATGGCTACGATGCCCCGGAAGACCCGCCATCAGCGTGGTCCGAAGCGTTCGGGGACATCACGCCACTGCATACACATCAGGGTGACAGCCCTGTTTCTGCCTGTCGAGGCGCGTCGTGTCGCAGGCGGTCGAGCGGTGCCGGAAGCGACCCTTGCGTTGACAGCGCCAGCGAGTCGCGCTCGTGGCTTGCGGTTCGAGGAAAAAGAAACGAGCAAAAGGGCAGCAGTCGACACTTCTTGTGCATGCGCCTGAAGAGACTCTCTTGTCTTGCCCTCGTCGCTGCGCTCGTACCCGCATGCGACTCCAAAGATGACTCCGGAGACACGAACGTGAGCGGGAGCCCGGTTGACACGTCGTCCGGTGGAACCCCGGATACGGACTCCGGCCCCGCGATGGACTCCGGCCTCGCGACGGACTCCGGTCCCGCGACGGACTCCGGCCCCGACCTCGAGACGGACTCCAGTCCCGATACCGACACGGGGGCTGAACCCGGCCTTGACTGCAGCTTTAGCTGCGCTTGCGGCGTGTACTGTATCCCCTCGTCCGGTGATTCGACCACCGGTTCGGCGGGTTCGACCGGCAGCCCCGATTCGTGCCAGCCCTGCCACGAAGTCGATGGGTGCATGGACGCGATTGGCGACGCCTTTCCAGGCTGCAGTCAAGTGGGCAGGATCGACATCGACGACGGCGTACTCAACGATGAGGGGGAGTGCTGCTACGCGTACTCCGCGACCGAGTACGACGGTCCCACGAGCGGATGACGAGGCTCGCCTGACGAACTGCGCTGATTATAGCCGTCAGGAACTCTCGGGAAGATGGTCCCGGCTCGGGCCCGCCGACATCCTCGAGGCATGCCAATTCGGGCCCGGCGAAACAACACCTCCACGGAGGTGTCTGTGGATCTCGTGAGTGTGGATGCCGGCCCAGAGTTCGCGCGGGCCGGCCCGAGCGTGGTCGAGGTCTGGGCGCTCTACGGGGGCAGGGTGCTCGACGTGCAGCACCTCAGCCGAGCCGCCTCGACCCGCGCCGCGTCCGATTGCTACACCATCGGCGAGTCGCACCACGTTGCGCTCGTCGTTCCGCCCGCAGGGCTTCCGCAGGGACATGCTTTTGCTTTGGTCCGCGGCAGGACGCTCAACTTCACCGCGTCGATGCGCGGCGAAGTGCGCTGCGACGGGGAGACGCTCAGCTTGCACGCGCTGGTCCGCGACGGTCACGCCACGCTGTGTGGGTCGACGTACCGCTACGGGCTCCGGCCCGGAGCACGCTGCAGAGTTGAACACGGCGCGGTCACGTTCTTCGTGAACGTGGTGCCGCCCGAAGAGCCGATCCGCCTCGATTTCCAGACCTGTCGACGCTTCTGGGTTTCAAACGCCCGAGCGCTCGTGTTGGCCGCATCGGTCCTTGTACCGGTGTACTTGGCAACACCATCCACTGGCGAGGCTGACGTCGAGATCGATGAACGGTTGGGGCGGGACGTCGTCGTCGCATTCGCCAGGCGGCCCACCCCAGGTGAGCCCAAACCCGAGCTGGCCGCGGAGCCCGTGCGCGTTGCTCCCGGGGCCGGGCCCGACTCTGCAACCATGCAAGACCGCTTCGGCGCAGGGGGCGGTGATGGTGAAGGCCAAGGATTGGGGAGTGCTGCCGACCCGCGCGGAGGGGAAACGAGTGCAGCTCAGGGTCGACGCAGGGGCCGCGGTGAGGGAAGCGAAGCTGGCGGCGATGCTGAAGCAAGCCGTTGGGTGCGCATCGGCAACTCGGCTCTGTGCCAGCCGCTCGACCTCTTGGCGGTCGAAGCGAGGGCCTATACCCACCCGACGATGCCCATGCGCGTGGGACCGTGCAGAACCCCGGAGGCGGGCGGAATCCCCCAGATGGCTCGCAACTTCGACCCGGACATAATGGCCAGACAGGCCGGCATTATGGGTGCGCTCCAAACCCGCGAGGGTCACTTCCTCGCGATGCCCCCCGGTCGAGCCTTCGCTGTTGGCAGCGGGGACGAAGACATCTGGGGGGGGTTCACCGGCACGGAAGTCGGCGGTCGCACGACCGCGGGTCGGCGGGGTGGCGAGCGCCGCGGGCTGGCCGTGGGGCCTCGTTCGCCGCTGTCGACCCGGGTTCGCCTGGCCAAGGAGCAGATCCGAGGGAGGTTCGACCGCGACATCATTCGCCGGATCGTTCGGACTCATATCGACGAGGTCGATCACTGCTACGGGGGCGGCCTCTCTCGCAGGCCCGGTATCCGCGGGCGTGTCACGATCGAGTTCACGATTCGAGCGGACGGGAGGGTCCCGACATCCAAGGTCGCTCGCTCGTCGCTCGGCGACAAGCCGGTGGAGAACTGCATTTCCGCCGCGACCCGTCGGTGGACGTTCCCCAAACCCGCAGACGGCAACGTCGCCGTGACGATTCCCTTCGTCCTCGGCCCACGGTGACACTGGCTGGAGTGTCGCTTGCCCATGTGGCTGAATGTCTTTGCGAAGAATGCAGGGTGGCAGTGCGGGTAGGCGCCCGCGTACAGAGCTCGGCGCTTGACACTGCTGCTGCCAATCTCGGGTCGCCGCCGCCGGCGACGGCCCCCGACCGACTTTCTCAACATAGGCTAAGATTTCCTGCGTCCATTCCTGGTGGCGCACGTCTGGAAGGGTCCGATGCAAAAGAGCGCCGTCAGTTTTTCCACAGCCCGCCGAATCCACATCGCCATTGCCGTGCGCGACCTGGACAGCTCGGTGAAGTTCTACTCCACGTTGTTCGACCAAGAGCCCACTAAGCTTCGCGAGGACTACGCCAAGTTCGAGGTCGCGGAGCCACCGGTCAACTTCACGCTCAACACCTTCAGCGGTGAGGTCACCACCCCTCCGGCGCCCCAGCACTTCGGGATCCAGGTCAAGGACACCGACGTCCTCGCGG
Source organism: uncultured Nannocystaceae bacterium (assembly GCA_964352485.1). Taxonomy (GTDB): domain Bacteria; phylum Myxococcota_A; class Polyangia; order Nannocystales; family Nannocystaceae; genus CAJXVA01. The sequence goes on from CAYGTG010000604.1 coordinate 4,582, forward strand.
AGCTCCGGTCACGCCTGAGCGCCGCAGGTCTTCAGTCGATCACCGAGGACGCCACGACGTGCTGCTATGCGGTCGCGGACAAGGTCTGGGTCGCCGACCCCAATGGGCACAAGTGGGAGCTCTTCGTGGTCCTCGACGCCGACGCCGAAGTGCACTCGATACCGGGAGCGCTGGGAACCGGAGTGCCCGATCTCGAGGGTGAGACGCCTTGCTGCGAGCCCGCCTGTTGCACATGACGACCCCCAACACCGAGCAGATCTGGATCACACTCGCCACAGATCTCCGGGGCTACCTGGCCCGGAGGATCGCCGACCCGGTGGTCGTCGAGGATCTACTGCAAGAGGTCTTCGTGCGGGTGCACGCCAAGCTCGGTGAGCTGCGCGAGGGCAGTCGCGTGGCGCCCTGGGTGTTTCGGATCGCCCGCAACGTGGCCGTTGACCACCTTCGCGCCAGGGGACGAACTCCGCTGCCGGATGCGCTTCTGACCCTCGCCGCAATCGATGCAAACGAAGACGGGACCCTGGCCGACGATGCGCTCGCCCGCCGTGCCTTGGCAACCTGGCTCGCCGCCATGGTCGACACCCTGGAACCCCCGTACGCCGAAGCCGTGCGTCTGGCGGACCTCGAGGGCATGTCGCAGGCGCAGGCCGCCGGAAAGCTCGGGCTGTCTCACTCCGGGTTCAAGAGCCGGGTACAGCGTGGAAGAGCCCAGCTGCGAGGAATTCTGGACGCCTGCTGCAGGGTCGAACTCGACGTCCGGGGTGGTCTCATCGACTACGAGCCCGTCGGCCCCTGCTGCTAGCAGCCTGTTGAGAAAGTCGACACGACGTCTCGCTCGCCCTTTTCGCTCCTGGCGGTGTCGCCAAAACTTCCAGTACACCCGGTACAGGGGCGTTTCGGCTCC
>CAYGTG010000605.1:0-5485 GCA_964352485.1 uncultured Nannocystaceae bacterium
GGCTTCCGGGGACAGGTCGATTTCGGTTTTAACCGGCGATCGCCCGTGGCAGGGTGTCCAGGCGATGCAGCTCGCGCTCTTCAGAACTCCGCCCGCCGAGCGTCGGCGAACGTCGGCCTCGGGTCGGGTGGGGGGACCTTCGGTCTCGAAGAGGGGGATCGAGGTTCGGCTTCAGAGGAGGGCCGATGCCCCGGCGATCAAGAGCGCGGTGGGGCTGTCATTCTTGAAGCCCGCGCCGCCGAGCCTTGAGAAGGAGGGCAGGGGAGAGGTCGATGCGAAGGCCCTTGGGCTTGACCGCATCGTCGTGGAGCCCGTCGCTGCCGAACCCGAGCTTCCGCGGGTGACGATCGCGCTCGACGTCGACGGGGCAGGGGAGGTCGACTCGGCCGACCTCGCGCCGCATCCGACACGCGGGAAGCTGCTGCCGCCCGAGGTGCTCACCGATGTCGAGGTTCGGGCGCTCATTGTTGCGTGCTCGACTCGCGGGATCACCGGGCATCGGAACCGGGCGTTGCTTGCGATCCTCTGGCGCACCGGCGTCAGGATCTCCGAGGCGCTTGAGCTGCGGCCGCATGACGTGGACTTCAAGAACGGCACGGTCCGGGTGAGGCTCGGCAAGGGGCTCAAACCTCGGACGACGGTGCTCTCAGACCTCGACGCGCTGCCGTTCGTCGAGCGCTGGCTCGAGGAGCGCGGGAAGCTGCAGGCCCTAGGGCAGGGGGCTCCGCTCCTCTGCACCCTCAAAGGCACGCCGACCGACCCGAGCTACGCCCGGCACCTCTTGCCTCGGCTGGCCCGCCGGGCCGGCTTGGAGCGGCGCGTACATCCGCACGGGCTGCGCCACACACACGCGGCCGACCTGGCCCTGGCGGGGGTGCCCGTGCTGGCGATTCAGCAGCAGCTCGGACACACCTCGCTGGTCACGACGGCTAACTACCTGCGGAAGGTGGGGGTCCAGCTCGACCAGGCGAAGATGATCCGGCCCTAACCAGCACCAGCGTCGCCAGGGAAGGCAAGGCCCGATACAAAGCTGTCAGTCTCCCAACCGCTCACCCAACACACCCAAACACCGCGGGAGCCTCCAGCCCCTCAATGGTGATCAGCGACAACCATTTCTGCCGGTCCCGTTGCGTTCAGGCACGATCCTACCAGCTGCCTCACCCGGAACGCACCCGTCGACATCGCGTTTCCGGAGCCCAGCACCAAGCGTCCGGCCGCCGCAGCGCGCCACCCCTTGACCCGCCGTTGCAGGATTCGAAGCAGGCGGCGTGGGCTCTTCGCGTCTGGGTTGACAGGTGTTCAGCTCCGTGTCTTATTGTCCACCGACCTTGGTTAGACTCGCCACAACCATCGAGCGTGCCGCGTCCGAGCTTTCGCCCTCGCTCTCCTCGAAGAGGCTCCGCGGCAAGCCGCCAGGGATTCGGGCGTGACCGGCTCCGGTACCATCGCCCAGCTCGGGCAAGCCGAAGACCGCAGCTGGCCCAACATCGTTGGGTGTCAACAGCTCACCACGGAGCGGCGTCAAGAGTTGCAGACGCTGCTCCATGAACAGGCCCTCATACCGGCCGACAGTGAGTTCGTCGTGTTTGGCTCGCTCGCTCGCGGTGAGGTCACCCAGGGGAGCGACATCGACTGGACGCTTCTGGTCGATGGCCCAGCGGATCCGAACCACAAACGGATGGCTCTCGCGATCGAGCAGGCGCTCGCGGATGCGGACTTCAAGAGGCCCGGAAAGACCGGAACTTTCGGTGGCCTCACTTTTAGTCATGATGTCATCCACCGGATCGGCGGCGAGGAGGACACGAACCTGAACACGACCCGTCGGGTGCTCCTGCTACTAGAGTCGTTCGGGATCGGGGTGCATGGCACCCCAGCGAATGCAGGCGTCCGCGATCGAGTGCTTGGCCAGCTGTTCCGACGCTACCTCGATGAAGACCGCGGTTACCACTCGCTCCATGGGTTCCGAGTCCGGGTCCCTCGTCTGCTCCTCAACGACGTCGTCCGCTACTGGCGCACGATGGCCGTTGACTACGCTGCGAAGCGCAGCGATCGCGACTGGAGCGGTTGGGCGATCCGCAACTTCAAGCTGCGCACGTCGAGAAAACTGATGTTCGCGGCCGGGCTGGCGATGTGTTTGTTCTGCGAGCTTCGTCCGTCTCTCAAGCTGACCGAGCTGGCACGCGATGGCGCTCCAGAAGCGGAGTTCTACAGCGAGCTTTCAGCTTTCCTCCGCGACTTTACGAACAAGGCGCCGCTGGAGATTCTCGCCGAGTTTGGGCAGGCGTTCGGGGCATCCGCATCCAAGGCGACCTGCGACGCGCTGGATCAGTACGACAAGTTTCTCGAGACGCTCAACGACCAGGCCCTGCGCGAAACACTAGAGAAACTCGATTTCGAGGACGCAGCCGCCGACCCGACCTACCAGGCAACCCGCGCTATCGGGACGGAGTTCCAAAAAGCTCTGACACAGCTGTTCTTCGGATCCGACGACGAGCTGACCAAGCGGACGCAGCGATACGGAGTTTTTTGACCATGACGATGAAGAGCATCGGCTTCTCAACAGGCGCGTTGGCCAAGGGTGACTTCCGAAGAGGGTTGAAACTCCTCGAAAGACACTCCTGCCCGGCCGTCGAGCTTTCCGCGCTGCGTGACCACGAGCTGTCCGGGCTCATGGCCGCAGTCCCCGAACTCGATACCGGGGCTTTCGACTACATCTCCGTGCATGCCCCAAGCGGGTTCGGAGAGCTTGGCGAGGCCGCCACAGCGGCGAAGCTGAGGCTCTGTATCGAACGTGGGTGGCCCGTGGTTTTGCACCCCGACGTTATCAAGGATCACGAGTGCTGGACCGACTTCGGCGATCTCCTCTGCATCGAGAACATGGATCGGCGGAAGAGCGACGGCCGTACTCTTGCCGAGCTGGAGCGTCACCTGGAGGCGTTACCACAAGCGCGTCTTTGCCTCGACCTCGGCCACGCCCGCCACGTCGACCCGTCGATGACAGTGGCCCGCGAGATCCTGAAGGGCCTCCACGAGCGCATCACCCAGATCCATCTGTCCGAACTCGACGCCCGCGCCCGACATCGCCCTCTGAGCATGGCCACCGTCTGGGCAGTCAGCGAGATCGCCCATCGGATCCCCGACGTTCCAGTCATACTCGAGTCGGTCGTGGTCGAGGAGCAAATGACGAAAGAGCTGCGCATGGCAAAACGCTGCTTCGAACCCGAACCGCGACGCCGGGAACCGCCCCAACCGCAGCCGTAGTCGCCCAACGGCGAAGATTCCCGAGCTGCGGGCGGTCCGGCCAATGCGCGTACGGATGCCGACGTAGCCAGCGAGGACGTGATGGGAGCCAGACCTCAGCTCGCTGGTCACGACGGCGAACTACCGAACTGCCTGCGGCGGGTGGGCGTACGGGCGTACGGCTCGACCTCGCCCGGATGATCGGATGATCCCGACCGTGAGCGCCTCACGACCTCACGACCAACACTCGGCGAGGACGGAGGCAAGACCGGACTGCTAGGCCCGCTCTAGCTCCGCGGGATGACGGGATAGCGAAACGACCTGCTCGCTTCACGGCACTGCCGTGCCTCGAGTCCGAAGCGCCCAGCCTCCAGCCGCAGCCGACGTATCGGCGAATTCGGGACAAGCGCCTCGACAAAAGCGTCCCCCTTCTCCTTCAGGACTCCCTCCGCCCACCAGTCCCAATCTCGCCCGACATCGCGGCGGAGTTGTTCTTCGGAAATCGGCCGGCCTACCAGCTTCGACGCCGATGCCGACCAGTCCAGATAGGTCCGGCCCGACATCTTGACCCTCCTGAGCAACTCCATCGCCGCCGGCCGAATGCCATGCGTCCTGATCGCAATCTCGGCCGAGCGCGCTCTCTCGTCGAGTTGTTTCTGAATGGTGAGCTCGGCTCGGAGGACCAGGGTGAGGTGCGTCTTGCACACGGAGACGTCGTACTGCTCTCGGCAACCACCGCAGGCGATGACCCCCTCCGTTTTCCAGATGCCTCCGCCGTACATCCGGTCTTCTTCGTACCGCCGCACTTGGACGGTTCCCCGACCACAAGGGCATCGGTCTTGATAGCTGCTGACGTCCGTGTTGGCACCCACGCGACAAGCCTAGCGCTTGCCGGGGCGCCTGCCCTCGCAAGACAGCAGCAACTCGGGCAGATCTCGCCGCAGCGAACGACCCGCGGCGGGTGAGAGTTCGGCCGGAGCCTCTGCGTGGCACCTAGTCCTAGCCGTCGTCCATCAGTGCGACGATCTGCTCCTCGTCAGGCCACGAGATGATGGTGAGCGCGAGGTCGTCGGTAATCATGATGCTGTCCTCCCGCAGCTCGAAGTCATGGGCATCGTGGTGATTGGTCCACAGGTCGGCGGCGACGAGCTCTCCTCGAGAATTGCCGGCACGACGCGCAAGCTTGTGAAGCTCGCTTCCCGCTTGTACCTGCTCGACCGGCCACAACGTCTCTGGAACGAGGTCGTTGCGGGCGAACCATTGCCGCCCCCGCGACGAAGTGCAGACGACCATTGATGGCCAGCGAGAGAGGTTCAACATCCGGATCACGGCAGCTGTGAGGCTGACGTCGAAATGATCCGAGAGGGAGCGCGCCATATCCAAATCCGGCTGCGCCGTGGAAAGGATGGGCTCAACCATCGACCGCGGCAGAAGAAGCTCCGCGGCGAACTTATTGGCACGACTTTCCCGACCGTTGGTCCTCCCCCACGCGCGCGTGATTTTCTCCTCGGTACAGGCTCCTTCGACCTTGCCCTTGTCGTAGAGCCAGTGGGCAGTCTCGTGCGCCGCAGTAAACCGCTGTCGGCGACGAGGAGCATCCTGATTCACCGTGATCACCGCGGACCGGTTGCTGCCCAGAATCCGGCCATCACATCCCGACAGGGGCGAGTAGGTCACAAGAGCTCCGCAACGGAAGGCGACGGCATCCACGTCTATGTCCTCGGGAGCATTCATCCCGAGCTCTGCCAAGAGGTCTTCGGCGAGACGCTCCGGCGGACCGACGCTCACTCTGGCTCCTCATCCATCAAGCCGAGGAACGCAAGCTGCTGAAGCGCTGATGCCACGTCGTCATCCGTCATCTCGTTGAGATTCCGAAACTGTGCTGTGACCTCGGTCGCTCTCTCCGGGTGCTGCTGGAGAGTGCCACGAAGCCACTGGCGACGCTTCTCGGGCGATGCAGGAAGACGGTTTCGGAAGGAGGCCAGGTCGTCCAGGCGGGAGGACCGTTCGGCCCGAAGACGCTCTCGCTCGCGAGACTGATGTTCAACAACCGCCGCAGACAAGATGCCCCGAACTCGGGATGCGATCACGCTCAACTCCTCACCATCCTCTCGGTATTCAGCTTCCACCTCCTCGTCGCTCAGCTCCGCCACCGACTGGGTCAGCATGTCGAACACAGCGTCGTTTTTCTTTTTGGTGGTCATCGCTTCTTTCTTCCCTCCGACGCCCCCAATCGCTCCCCGGC
>CAYGTG010000606.1:0-5477 GCA_964352485.1 uncultured Nannocystaceae bacterium
CCGATAGGCAAGGGTCCGAGACGAGGTCCGCTCCCGCAGAGACCTCGGGCAGGCAGCTCGACAACCCCACCAGGGCCTCCTCATCTTGAGTGAGGTGGGTCGCCACGGTGAACGCGGCGTTCACCTGGGCCGAGACCTCGGCATAGCTCGGGGGACCCAGCTCGGTACTGAAGTGTCCGATGTGCGTGGTTGGAATCGCGGCGAGCGAAACCTCGAGTTCGTCCACGAGCTCGGGCCCGAAGATGTCGCGCAGCGCGTGGACGTAGCCGTCCTGGTTCATTCGGACGAGCGCGGCCATTGGAACGTCGCCGGGCGTGCAGCCTGCGGGCTGGGCATCGTCGCCGTCGGTGTCGTCGCCGGGGCCCGTCCCGTCGGTGTCGCCGCCGCTGTCGGCTGCGCCCTCGGTCTCGTCCATCGGCGCCGCCGCGTTCTGGCCCGCTGTATCGACGCCGGAGTAGCAGCCCACCGGGACCATGCACGCCGCCAGCCACCAAGATCCCCGCACCATCATCGACGACGGTAGCGGCCGCCGTGAAAATCGTACATCGGCAAAATTCCCGAATTGACGGCCGCAAATCGCGCTGAACCGAATATCGGGAGTTCTGCCGAGGCTTGAGGCGCAGCGCGTGAGGTTCATTGGGAGCCCAGGCGGTTCGACAGTCGGTCGAGCCCCACCTGGGCTTTCTTGGATCCGAGACTCAGCGCCCGCTGGTAGGCCTTGCGCGCCGCGGCGTAGTTCAGCGTCTTGAACTGGGCATCGCCAAGCAGCAGGTGCGCAGCCTGTGAACGCGGACGAACGCCGGCTGCCCGTTCCGCGTACCGGGCCGCCTTCGCATACTCGCCCTCCTCGAAGTTGCTGTGCGCGAGCCCGAGCAGCGCGCCATAGCTGCGGCGGTCGAGCTCGAGAGCGCGGTGATAGTGGGACGCGGCGGGCCCCAGCCTTCCCTTCTTCAACTCCCTGTCCCCGCGGTCGACCTCCGCGGCCGCGAGTTTGGGTTGCGCCGCAGAGGGCTTCACGGCGGCCTCCGTATGTTCCGCGGCGGAGGCATCGGCCGGGTCGCTCTCGATGAGCACGGGGTCCTCGTCTGGGGTGCGGGACGCTGCGGGCATCGCAACGGTCGGGGTCGTCTCAGGTCGCGGGTCCTCTGCGATCGCTTCGATGGCCGCCCGGGTGGTCAAGCCGGTCTTCGTATCCTCCGTGAGGAACTCTTGCAGTCGCTTCGAGCGCGCGGCGGGCTCGTCTTCGGTCAGCGCGGACAGGACCTCTGCGGCCGCGAGCTCCGGACCGGAGAAGTCGCGGGATCGAGCCCGTTCGATCACCGCATCTCGCTGGGTCGGACTGAGCCGGACGCGCGTGCCTGCGTGCTCGTCGTCGGGGTTGAACACGAGGGCCATGGTGTAGAAGTCCGCGGCGAAGGGGCGGCCGCCGTCCATGTCGTAGTAGCGGTCGCCGAACTTGATGAGCGCGCCACTGAACTCGATGCGGAGCTCGGCCGCCGCCTGCTGGGCTTTGGGCGCGGCCGGGCCGGTGATGTCTTCCAGTTGAAGCACGCCCGAAAGCGCGGTCGGAGCCTGCGGGTCGGCCGTTGGCGGGTAGACGAAGTCCCCGCGCGCCGCGGCCTCTCGGGCATCCTGAGCGATCTGCTCGGACACCGCGAGCTCTCGGGCGGTCGGCTCGGGTTGGAACAGCCAGGCCGCCGCACCCACCGCCACGCCCGCCAAGGGGATGGCCAGGGCGAATGCCAGCCTGCGGCGTCTTCGTCGAATGCGATCGCCTTCAAGGGCGCGCAGGAGCTCTTGGATGTTCGGGTAGCGGTCCTCCGGGCGCCCGGCCATTCCGCGCGCCAGGACCCGAACGAGCCATCGCGGCACGGTGGATTCCGGAACGGTCAGATCGCCAGACTCGACCGCCTCGATGTATTCGGGCACCGAACCTCGTGCAAAGGGATGGGCACCGAACAACGTGCGCCACATCGACACGCACATCGCGAACTGGTCGCTGGCATGGGAGGGGGCCTGCTGGTGGAACAGCTCGGGTGCCATGTACGCCGGCGTTCCGAGCAGGACCTCTTGCCCGGTCACTTCGCGGTGCAGCAGCGAGGAGTCTGCGCCCGCGGTGGGATCGAGTAGGGGCGTCTCATCGAAGGCGATCGTTGCGGCCCGCGCGAGGCCGAAGTCGAGGACGGTGACTCGGTCGTTCTCACCGACGACGACGTTCTCGGGCTTGAAGTCCCGATGTACGAGGCCGGCGGCGTGGGCGGCCGCAAGGCCACCTCCGGCAGCGAGGAACACGTCTCGCACCCGGCTCCAACCCGGTGACTGGGACTCGGCCCAGTGGTGCAGCGGTAGACCTTCGGCAAACGCCATCGCGATGAAGGACTCTGTGCCGTGCTCACCAACGTCGTACACGGCCACGACGTTGGGGTGGTGCAGCTTCGCGAGGGCCTGGGCCTCCCGCCTCAGGCGGTCCTGGGGCAGGCCCAGGGCCGTCTCGGCGTCGACCACCGATGAGCGCAGGACCTTGACCGCGATCCGCCGATCGAGCTCGGGATCATAGGCTTTGTACACGTCGCCGAGCCCTCCCGAGCCGAGGTGGTCAATGAGGATGTAGCGGTCCACCACGGTCCCGGGCAGCAGCAATGCTGCGGGCTGGGGGACACTGGGTTCTGTCTTGCCACAGACGGTAGCCGCGGGGGCTTCGTCCAGCCTCGCCCGCTGTGCCGCCGCTGAGCCGCCGGGGAGAATGCCCGTCCGATCGTCGCTGGGCATCTGGGTCACGGCAGGCCGGAGCGGGCGACGAGCCCGGCCAGGGCCGTACGGGTGCGAAGCTGCAGCCGCTCGTAGATGTGCTCGAGGTGGGTGTTTACGGTGCGGGTGCTGATGTGAAGCAGCGTGGCAATCTCGGCGCTCTTGAGCCCGCGCGCGATCGCCAGCGCCACCTCGCGTTCGCGTGGACTGAGCTGCGAGACGAGCAGCCGGGCATGCGCACGGTCCCGAAGCTCGGCCAGTCCGGTTTGGGATTCGACCCGAAACTCGAACTCCACGGATCCGAGCTGGATCCGGTCACCCGCCTCGAGCACAACTTCGGAGATCTCGGCCCCATTGACCGCGGTGCCATTGGTGGAGCCGAGGTCCCGCAGGCGAGCGGCCCCCGCCTGGACGGAGAGTTCGGCATGTCGACGGGACACACCCTCGAAGGGGACCGTGAGATCAGCGCTCTCGTCTCGTCCAATGCTGAGCAAACCACGAACCTCCACCAGCATGCCCATCGTCTGAGCGTCGATCCCGACGAGTACAGGGGTGCGCTGCGGCGCCTCGCGTGGAGGCCGAGAGACCGGCGTCGTGTGTTCGTTGTCCGCGATATGGGCAGGTTAGCAGGACCGCGAGCGTGGTGGTCAGGGTTGGGACTCGAAGGCGCCGAGGTCGGGCTGGCCGCTGCGCTCGCTGCGGTTGAAGTCTTCGGGGACCGGGATCGCAGGGATGACGATGCCTGCATCCCTCGCCGTAGAGCCGGCCGCGAGCCGGAAATCCCCGGCCGGCGCGTTCACGAACTCGGCGGCACCGACCCCGGTCGCGTTGTTGTCGACGCCGAGCGCAACGCCTCCGTCTCGGGAGACAAGCGTGGTGGAGATCAGGTTGTTGACGACCGTCACCGAGGTGTCGGGGTATCGCCACTCGATTCCGTTGAAGGTGGTGAGGGTGACATAGGACGTGTTGTGGACGGCAATCGCTCCGCACACGTGCCAGAAGCCGATCATCGAGTCGAGGTCCGTGTCGGAGGTTGCGATCGCGCCGACCATGCTGGGGTCGTCTGCCCAGGTCACGTTGTTGACGACCATGCCCCGCACATGGCCCCAGCTCGAACCTTCAGGCTCTCCACAAAGGTCGCTGGCGGGCTCGGGGCGGCCACCCTCGACATTGTCTCCGCCAAGCAAGATGCCTCGGAAGTTGTTCTTGAGGATGTTCCGCTCGACTCGGGTTTCGCTGGAGCCCCGGTCTGCGACCAAGCTGGCGTAGGAGGAGCTTGTGCACCAGTGACCTTCGATCAGGTTGTCGCGGACGGTCCACCGCGCCCCGCCGGAGATCCGCAGCGCACTGACACCCGCACAGTCCGTCAACCCGTCGCGAAACGCGTCGCTTTGCTGAAACGTCGAGCAGGCGATCACGCCATCATCGGTCCAACGCGCGAGGCCGGGCCCGACGTCGAGCTTGGTCCCGGCGGCATCCCGCAGGACCATGCGGTAGATCTGAACGCGTTCGAGGACGGAGCCGTCGACCCCGATGTCGATCAGCGCGTCGTCGCTGCTGTCCAACGTGAACTCGGCCAGCAAGACGTCGCTCGCGCGGACCGAGATGAGCGTGGTGGTGTCAGAGGCGTCTCCCGCGAGCACGACATCGTCGGGGTTTCCCGTGGTGGAGCGGATGGTGACTCCAGCGGAGGAGACGATAAGCACCGGTTGCCCGGCGCGGTCATAGTTTCCCGGCTCGAGGACGATCGTGGTTCCCGGGGCAGCGTCGGCAATGATGGTGTGGAGGTTCGGGTTTTCGGCCGGACTCACAATCACGGCGTCGGGTGAGACCTTCGGCAGCGGAGCGCAGTCCGCAGGGAGGTGGTCGCCGGGCAGGGTGCCGGTCGTTGCACTGTCTGCACCGGAGCCCGAGGAGCCGCCGGACGTCGTCCCTTGTGCGCTGTCCGAAGGGTCCTCAGCATCGGTCTCGGCTGGAGGCTCCCACGCCGGGTCTTGGACGAGGCACCCGCCCAGGCCCATGAAGGGACCCCAACACAGGCCAAAGAACAGCAGCGAACGACGACGCATTCTACAGCCTACGAAGCCCGATGTTACCATGGGCTCCCGGTGACTGCTGCACTCGGCTTCGTGCTGGCCGCGACGATGGTGGCGCCCGGCCACCCGTCGTCGACCGTGGGCGTCGATCCTCTGTCGATCGACGGAGAGCTTCCACGACAGTGGCGCGAGTCCACCAACGCTGCAGTGCTCTCGGGGCTCTCTCGCGGCGCGGTGGAGGCCCGAACCCGCTGCACGGAGGCTCCATGTCCCGAACCGCCCGCGGCGTTCGTGGTGACGGGGTCGCTGTCGATCGTCGACCGGGATTGGGCGGTGCGGCTCGAGGTTCGTCGGTCCGGTGAGGCCGAGATTGTCGCAAGCACGGAGGGGTTCTGCGAGCTGTGCGGAGTCGAAGAAGCCATCGAGGAGATCGAGGCCCGCGCCGCGGTGCTCGTCCCGCGAATCGAGCAGCTCGGCGCCTCTGCTCCCGTGCTCATGTTCCGAAGTGTGCCCTCGGGGGTCGAACTCAGCGTGGATTCGGAGCCCCGAGGCGTCACACCGCTGGAGGTGCGGACCGAGGCGGGGACGCACCTGGTCGAGGCGAAGAAGCCCGGCTACTTCCCGCAGTCGTTCGAGGTCCAGGCAATCGATGGGGTGCAGCAGGAGATTTCGCTTCGGCTTGTCCCCGTCCCG
>CAYGTG010000607.1:0-5464 GCA_964352485.1 uncultured Nannocystaceae bacterium
ATCGCCATGTCCGCAGCCGGATCGCGTCGTTCGATGCACGAGGCCGCCGCGAAAAAAAATGCCGCCGACGCGCTGAAAACTCCGGGACCTGGGAACGAACCAACCGAAGGCAGCCGCGGCGGCGTGACCAAGAGTTGCGAGCCCGCGCGCGCCGAACAACAAGTCGCGAGCGTACGCATGAAGCATCAACATCAGTGGTTTGGTTCGATCTCTTTGGCAGCTGCCCTCATCGGTAGCGTGACACTTGGCGGCTGCGAAGGAGACGGCGTGTTCGAGAAGGCCGCCGAGCAGTGCGGCCTCGACCTCACCTGCTCCGGCGGCGGGTTCCTCGAAGGCAAGGCGAGCATCTCTGGGGTCGCCTCGATCGACAGCTTCTTTGGGGCCGCGATCGACTTGGACGCATCCATGGTCGCGCTCAGCGGGGGCCTGCGGGCGCGACTCGACGCCATCGGAGCCTCGGTCGGGCTGGATCCGGGCGCAACCGGATCCGAGCTGCAAACCGCCCTCGACGCCCACCTCGCGCTCTACATCGCAGGCGAGCTCAGCATCGACTATCAACCCGCCACGTGCGAAGCCAGCATCGAGGCGGGCATCGCAGCCGCGGCCGAGTGCGACGTCGACGTCGACCCTGGCGAGGTCTCGGCCAAGTGCTCCGGCTCGTGCGAGATCGATGCGCAGGCCGAGGTGGGCTGCAGCGGCGGTGCACAGCTGGTGTGCACAGGCACCGCCCCGGGCTTCGACTGCCAAGAGGGCACCTGCTCGGGCTCGTGCGTCGCCGAGGTCTCCGGGGACGCGCGCTGCGAGGGGACCTGTCGCGGGACGTGCACGCTCGAAGGTGGAACCGAGGTCGAGGGATTCGACGGGCGGTGCGACGGCGCGTGCGAGGGCGAATGCGCCACCGAGATGAGCGCGGGCGGAGTTTGCGAAGCACGGTGCGAAGGCAGCTGCGAATACACCCCGCCGATGGGCCAGTGTGAAGCGGGGGCAAGCGCCCGCTGCGAGGCGATGGCCGGCGCGTCGATCGAATGCGACGCTGGCTGCGAGGGCACCGTCGACCCGCCGGAGGTCAGCGCGGAGTGTGAAGCCACCGTCGACGCGAAGGCGTCGGCATCGATCGCATGCACCCCGCCCACGCTCGCCTTCTCATTCGAATGGGCCGCCGGAGTCGACGCAGACGCCAACGCGCAGGCCGAGTTCCGCGCGTGGCTCGAAGGCTTCCGGGCCAACTTCTCCGCTCTCGTGGCGGCACGCGCCGAGGCCGAAGTCGTCGCCGACGCGGCCGCCAAGCTAATCCTTAGCGCCGACGGTGCGCTCCGCGATGCCGTGGTGCAGCTGCAGGACAGCGGCGAGGTGTTCGCCGCCGTAGGGGCGGGGTGCGCGCTGCTGCAGCTCCCGGACGCGGCGGGGGCCCTCAGGGCGAGCTCGGAGTCCCTGCAGGCCAACGCGTCCGCGACGGTGACCTTGGTCGGGGCGTTCGGGTCTCGCTGACCGCCCCAGCGGAGCGCCGGCCGCTGGGGCATCATCCCAGCGGCCACACCATGAATGCACGCAGCGTCCTCACTCTCCCCCTCCTGTTGTGTCTCGCCGCATGCGACGAGGACTCCACGATGGACTCCGCCGACACGGACGCGTCCACGGAAGCCACGGACGGTGAACCCACGGTCGACGAACAAGCGATCGTCACGCAAGCCCTGGATTTCACGAGCCTGGAAAAGTTCACCGACGAGCCGGTGCCAAGCCAGCACGGGCTCGCGAACACGATGAACCTCTGGGTCAATGCCGGAGCACTCTCGGCCTACGAAGGACTCGGCGCCGGCACGCTCTTCGATCCGGGTACGTACATCATCAAGGAGCAGATCAATGGGGATGGCAGCCTCAACAGCGTGGCCGTGATGTTCAAAGGGCCACCGGGCTACGCACCCGACGCCGGAGACTGGTGGTTCGGGGTGATCAATCGCGACGGCAGCGTCGTCGTCGGCGGGCAGCCGAACTCGTGCGTGGGCTGCCACGCAGATGTGGCGGAGCAGGACTGGGCCTGGGGCCTGGGCGACTGAAGGATGCCGACTCTGCCCCGCAGCTTCCCCACGCTCGTGTCGCCCCGACACGATTTCACGTGGTTCGTGCTCCCGGGCATCCTCGCCGCCATCGCCGGCCTCACCATCGGGCTGCTCCCCGCCACCAGCGAAACCCGTGAAGGCGGTGGCCTCGGTCTGTGGATCCTCGGCGTCCTCCTCGTCGACGTCGCCCACGTCTACGCGTCGCTGTATCGCACGTACCTCGATCCGCAGGCCCGCGCGCTGCACCGCAAGCGGCTGTGGGTCATTCCGCTGCTGTGCCTGTGGTTTGGGGTCCTGCTGCACCTCGAGTCGCCGCTGCTGTTTTGGAGCGTGCTGGCCTACATCGCGATCTTCCACTTCATCAAGCAGCACCTGGGTTTCGCCCTACTCTATGTACGAGCCGGCCGCGAACAGACGCTCGACCGCACGCTCACCACCGCCGCGATCTGGGCCGGCACGCTCGGTCCGGTGCTGCACTGGCACGCGCATCTCCCCACTCGATTCACGTGGTTCGTACAGGGCGACCTCATCTCGGGTACCCCGGCATTGATGGGCACGATTGCCCTTTGGGGACAGGTCCCAATTTGGGCAGCCTTCTTCGTCCGGCGGTACCAGCGGTGGCGCCAGGGCCACGCCAATCCAATCCTGTTGGCGCTCGTCGTCCTGCCTGCGGTCAACTGGCATCTGGGCATGGTCCTCTTCGACGATGACCGCGTGTTCACGATCACCAACGTGTTCTTTCACGGCATCCCCTACTTCGCGCTGGTCTGGGTCGCCGGAGGCAAAGACCAGGTCGCCGCGCGGCTCAAGCATGCCGGCCCCGCCCTGCTCGCGCTCGCCTTCTACGGGCTGCTCGTCGCCCTTGCGGTCACCGAGGAGGCGCTGTGGGATCGGCTAATTTGGCACGAACGCGGTGATCTCTTCGGATCCGGTGAACTCGAGTTCTCCAGCCTCGCAACCGCATTCGTGGTGTCACTGCTGACCGTGCCCCAAGCCACCCACTACGTGCTCGACCGCTTCATCTGGAGGGCGGGGCCGGACAACCCGAAGCTCGCCCAGCAGCTCGGGCTTGCCTCGCCCACAGGCCCCTCCTCCCGGTAAGATCCGCGTCGGCGGCACCGCGATATGGCTTCACCACTCCTGACCGCACTCCAGCACGGCCCGCTCCTGCTCGACGGCGGACTCGCGACCGCTCTCGAGGCGATGGGACACGATCTGCGCGACCCCCTGTGGTCGGCCAAGCTCCTGCTCGAAGACCCCGAGGCCATCGAGGCTGCCCACCGCTCGTTCGTACACGCCGGCGCGCAGGTGCTGACCACCGCTTCGTACCAAGCGTCCCTCCCCGGCCTGCGCGCCCGGGGGCTGGACGACGCTGCAGCGCTCGCGCTCCTCGAACATGCGACCGAATTGGCCCGGCGAGCCGCACACGAACACGACGTCTGGGTCGCGGCGTCGGCCGGACCCTACGGGGCCTACCTCGCCGACGGCTCGGAGTATCGCGGGGACTACGGTGTGCCGTTGACGACCCTGGTCGACTTCCACCGCGCCCGACTCCCCGCGTTCGCCTCGGCCGACGTCGTCGCGTTCGAAACCGTGCCATGTCGCATCGAAGCCGAAGCCATCGCGCTCGCCTGCGATGCCCTGCCCCCCGAGCAGCCGGTGTGGGTCAGCTTCAGCGCCCGCGATGACGCCTACGCCCGCAGCGGCGAGGCGATCGAGCTGTGCGTGGCCTCGGTGCTCGCGAATCCGCGGGTGGTCGCCGTCGGAATCAACTGCAGCGCACCCCAGCACGTGCTCGGCCTCCTGCAACGTATCGGGGCGATCACGGACCTGCCCCTGGTGGCCTATCCCAACGCTGGCCGACGCTACGACGACGGCGCGTGGCACGGGGAAGCCATCGACCCGCCGGGCTTGGTCCGACTCACGCGGTCATGGATCGAGGCCGGCGCGCGGCTCGTCGGCGGATGCTGCCAGATCGGGTATTCGCACCTGCAGGCCCTGCGGGAAGCCCTGCAGCACCCTGACGCGCGATCGCCTACAATGCCGCCCAACGATGGCTGATCAAGTTCAAGCCTCCCACATCCTGCTCATGTACGCCGGCTCGATGCGCAGCTCCGCGAGCCGCAGCCAAGACGAAGCCAAGACCCTGATCTCAGAGATCGAGTCCAAGCTGAAATCGGGCGAAGCGTTCGCCGACCTCGCGAAGGCCCACTCCGACTGCCCGTCCAGCGCCAAAGGTGGCGATCTGGGCAAGTTCGGTCGCGGCCAGATGGTCGGCGCCTTCGAAGAGTCCGCGTTCGGAATGTCCGTTGGGGACACCAGCGGCGTCGTCGAGACTCCGTTTGGCTACCACATCATTCATCGCACCGCATAACCCCACCTCGTGCCAGCCCAGTTCCAACTGGCGCTGTTCGGCGCGCTCCCGGCCATCCTCGCGATGGCCTACGTGGACCGCCTCGATGCCAAGCGCCCCGAGCCGCGACGAACGTTGCGGCTCGTGGCGTTGGCTGGGGCACTCTCGGGGTTTATCGTCGTCGCGGTCGGCACGATGCTGCGGCCACTTGGCCCCGAGGTCGGAACCTATGCTGCCGCCGCGTACGACGCGTTCATCGTCGCGGCGGGGCCCGAAGAGGCTGCGAAACTCGCCTGCGTGCTCATCGTGGCCTGGCGACGACCCGAGTTCGACGAGCGCATGGACGGCATCGTCTACGGCGCCCGCGCGGGGCTCGGCTTCGCCCTCGTCGAAAACGTCGTCTACCTGCTGATCATCCCCAACTCTTTGGGGGAGTTCCTCTCGCTGTTCGTCGCTCGCGCGCTGCTGGCCGTTCCCGGGCACGCCGCGTGGGGAGCCATCCTCGGCTATTTCGCCGCCCGGCGCCGCTTCGACGGGCGCGGGCCCGGCATGCTCGGGGGCTACCTGCTCGCCGTCTTGCTGCACGGCCTGTACGACGCCTCCCTGTTCGCCGTGCCGGTGGCCATTGCCAACGGACACACCGCGTGGGCTCTGGGGATCTGGGGCGTCCCGGTCTTCGCCTACGCGCCCCCGCTGCTCGTCATCCTCGGCTCCGTGCTCGCGATGCGCATGTTCGCCGCCCGGGCGGTGGCGGCAGACGACCACGCCCTGCCCTGAGAGTTACGTGATGCCGATCGTCGCCGCAACGCTCGGCTCCGAGTCCGCGCTCGATGTCGGTATCGCCCTGGGCACCGGCGCACCACTGCTGCTGGGCGCTGCGGGCACCATCGAGCACAGCCCCACCGTCGCGATGAATCCTGACGGCGACCTCGCGGTGGTCTTTCACCGCAACCTCGGCGGCCTCAACAATGCCGTCGTGTTCCAGCGGCTGGCCATCGAAGCAGAGGCGGACGCGGCGGTCGTCATCGAACTCGGGGAAGAGCCCGAGCTGGAC
>CAYGTG010000608.1:0-5462 GCA_964352485.1 uncultured Nannocystaceae bacterium
AAACAACACCGCGCCCGAAGAGCTCACCGACCGCTGCGCAACCCTCTGGCAGCGACTCTCCCCAGCCGTCCAGCAAGCCCTTCAATCGCCCGATCTCTTTTCTGACGGCCTCACCGTGGAAGCCGGCCTCGAGACCGATGAGCAACTCTCCGCCGCCACCACCCAGATGCTTCCAGTCGTTCGAGCCGCCGTGGGCGCGCTGACCGAGGAGTTTCAGGCATAGCGTCCTGCCAACCGCCAGCCCCCGGATCCAGACTCGGAGCATTCGGTTGCCCACGTCGCATACGTCGCGGCTCCGAACCGGTACTCGGGCCGCCCAACAACCCACTCACCTGCCCCTTCCACCGCCCCCGCCTTGCAAAACCGGCGGCCTCGTGCGGCAATCCTCCCGATGCTCAGCGACCCCAAGCGGCTGCGTACCCGAGGCGGGCACGGCTACCTCGTGAGCTGGAAACATCGTCTCCGGATCACCACCGAGCCCGCGGCGGCGGCCATTGTGGAACGCCTGCTCGACGACTCGCAAAACGTCGCCGCGTTACGATCGGGCATCGGCCGCCCCGAAGCCACGATGGACGAGCTCGCCGAGTGGCTGGTCACCGGGCTGAGCTCGGGCGCGCTGAATCTCCTCAAGACACGCGTCGCTGCGCCGGTCTTTGACCGTCCGGCCGAGACCGACCTCTTCGACCTCCTGCCCCCCGAAGAGCCGCGCCGCGACCTTGACTCGCTCACCTTCGACGTCGTGGACCAAGAGGGCGAGGGTCTCGCGGTTCGGTATCAGGTCCACTCGCCCAGTGGTGATCCGTCGGGGCTGCTACCGGCGGGGGAGCAGCGGCACGTGGGGGAGCTTGAGCCGAATGCGGACGTAGAGGTCGAGCTCTCTGCAATCGTCCTCCCGCTCTCCTTCCCCTCGGAGGCCGAGAAACAACCCCGCTCTCCGCTCGAGCCCAAGGCTCCTAGCCCGGTCCCGGACCATCCTCCAGCGACCCCGCGCCCGACGGGCGGAGACCCCTCGACGAACGCGCCGCTGCCTCCTGCGAACGACGACGTGCGATGCCTCAAGCTCGTGGGTGCCTGCTTTGCACTCAACAGGGCATTCATGCTTCCGCAGGCCCTCGAGGGCGCCCGAATCCTCCGGCACATCTACGACGAAGGGTCGTTCACGGAAATTCTACTCGTCGGCCACACAGATTCGACGGGCTCTATACCCAGGAACCTGGAGTTGTCGCTCGAGCGTGCGATGTCCGTCGCGGCGTTTCTCAGAGACGATGTCGAGCACTGGCTGGGTTTCTACGATTCATCGGTAGCCGCAACACGACGCTGGGGTGAAGCCGAGGACCTCGCGATGCTCGCATCGCTCCCCCACGACTCGCCGCCGTACTACGTGGAGGGCCGTCGAGCTTTTGCGGCCGTCGAGGCATTCCAGAGGGACCACGGACTCGCAGTCGATGGCAAGCCAGGCGACGCCACACGCCGCGCGTTGATCCGCCAATACATGGCAGCTGATGGCACAAGCCTCCCTCCGCACGTGAGGCTGACCTGCCATGGTTGCGGCCCAGCCTTTCCCGCCATCGAGTCCGAAGAGGCCGAAGCCCGCAACCGCCGTGTGGAGGCCTTCTTCTTCGCGCGCGAGATCCAGCCGCCTGCCGGCGCCGACACTTCCGGAGTTCCCGAGCAGCTCTACCCGGCGTGGCTCGAATCGGTGACCGCAACTCGAACCTTCTCGCCCACCGAGGCTGGCCTGGGCTCCCTCGAGATCTACGTGGACGCGGCGTCGAGCGAAGGTCTGAGCACTGTTGCGTATCGGCTGCGCTCAACCGACGCAATCTACGATTCGACAATCATGCTCACCGACGCAAAATTTGAATCAGAGTTCGGCGTCCTCGCCTTCGAAGGCCTTCCGCGGGGGTCGGCCTACACGCTGCTCGTCACAGAACTCGACGGCCGAGAGACTCTCGTGTTCGAGGACGTGGCGTTCGACCGGCTCGATGAACTGAGCGAAGTCCTCGACGACGAGGCCACAACCCCACTGCCCCACAAGAGCACGCAGGAGCCAGAAGATGGACGAAGCTGAACGTTTTCGACGCGGCACACACGCGTGCAAACCTCTGCGCTATCGCCCTGGAAAGAGAAAGCCGAAGCACGCTCCGAGCAAGACGGTCGTCCTGGGCCTGGAGTGTGCGCTTCGCACTCCACCGTCTCCCCAGGATTCGGCGTTTCAGCTGAGCGGGTCCTACGAGTCGATTCAAGATCCGAATGGAGACATCAACAACCTGACGCTACGGGTCAACCACACTGGCAACTACATCGCTGCGTGGCTATCTCGGTTCGATGACACTGAAGTCGCGAGCATCGTGGGGCGTACCGAAACGGTGCCGACGTTTTCGCTCTTCGAGCCAGGCAACGCAGTGGACTCGTCGTCTCCCCCTGTTGCATATCTTGGGATATCCGCCGACGGAAAGGGTCTGTTCTTGAATCTAGACCCTGGGATCTCATTTGGCGTCGGGAAGCTCTCGGGGGAGTTCACGTTCACGAAGCTCGATTCCCGCACGACCCTCTCGAACAGGGCGCTCGAGCGGCTCCCAAAGTCAGCGGAGGCACGTCTTTCGCGACTTCTTGAGCACTCCCCGATTCCACACTTCTACCGCCAAACGATCACCACCACCCTGACCTCCGATAGGTTTGACAGCCTCCTGCGGGCCTTCTTCGAGGAGGAGATTCGTGCGGGTTCGCTGAACAATGGCGCGAGGCTGGCGGCCGAGGAACTCGACGACTATCTCGAACAGGAGCTGAAACGAATTCGCGGCTGGAGGCTTGGCCCGGTAGACCTCCGAGGCGCCCTGACACAGTTCGCAAGCATCATCCTCAAGACGCGGTCCGCTACGGTCTCCCGTTCAACCACGATCATTGAGCAGCTCGAGGACGGAGAGTCCTCGGTCCAGCAGACGAAGAGCCGAAACGAATGGCTCACGGACATAGCTGCGCTGGTGTCCGCTCCGAGCTTCGTTCCGAAGCCTTCGCTGCGCTGGCTCGTCTCCGATGGAAAGCTAGGTCTATCCGCGCGCCCCAAGGATCTGCCATTCGCCTACGAGTTCGTCTTCGAGGGCGAGGGGATCGCTGGCGATATCGGTATCGGGGTCCAGTACTTCCGCGGAACGCTGACTGTCCAACGGATCGAACCGGGCAAGAGCGAAGAGCCAATGGAGTTCATGGCCCGCATCACGGGCTACTCAGGCGGCCTATCCGGCGGCATCCAAACAGCTAAAGGCCTCAGAGGAGTCGGGCGTTCCAATCGGGTCTGGTCCGAGGTCGACTTCGTGACGACGTTCTTACTGTACGAAGGTGGCACGCAAGGGTCGGTGGGCGTTGGAGGAGCAGTCGGTCCGACAACGTGGGTTCTCGATCCACCCCCTGGCAAGCAACCCATGGAGGTCGACTTCACCGAAACCGCGTTGCACGGGTTGTCAGCCGGATTTGAGTTTGGCTCGGGGGGCGGCGCCATCAGCAAGGACGGCCGACAGTTCGAGGAGATCATCGAGGAAGCCGAGAAGCTCGAGACAACGCGGTACGAGGCTCGTTTCGGCGGTTCGACGCGAGCACATTTCGCCCTTGGCAGTTCCCTACTCACCGCGGAAGGACGCCGTCTCCTCGGTTTTCTCGCCGCGAGCGAACTCGCCACGCTATCTCGACCGGGCACGCGACTCGACCTGATCGGAAGCGCCGACCGTGTCGACGTCGAGTGGTACAACCAGCTCCTGTCCGAGGTCCGGGCGCAGAACGCACTTCAATACCTCGAGGACGTCCTGGGCAAGCATCTTCGAGCGACAACGCGAGCGGTGGGACTCGGAGAACAACCGCCCCGAGACGCGGGCATGGACGACGGAACCGAGGCCCCGGAGTACCGGCGCGTGTATGTAGAATATGAGGGGCGGGCCATCGCGAACCTCCAGGTTTCCCGCAAATGAACATCTCGGCCCGAAGCGCCCGCCTGCGCGCAGCCGTTGCAATGCTGGCCGTCGCGAGTTGTCGGCCGACGCCGAACGAACCGGCCGGCGCCTCGCCAGCGCCAACGACGTCGTCAGGCACTGAACGCTCGGCCGAGCCTCGAAACCAGAGTTTCCTCTCGGACATCGTTCAGGTCGACAGCCACCGGCACGGCACCTGCGCTCTTCGCTCTGATGGCACGGTGTGGTGTTGGGGGCTGCTGGACGCAGGCGAGCGCGGGTTCGAGGACGAGCCGTTCTTTGGTCTGGCGACGCCGACTCCGGTCGAGATCGAGGCCATCGAACAGACTCAGCTGCGTCAGGTCCGACTCCGGCGCGGCGAGCTCGCGGCTGTAGATGCGACGGGCCAGCTCTTGCTCGCAGGATCGACGCGAATTGCCGTCGTCGCGAACGACGAGACTGCAGGGGCATTCACGCCCACGGCAAGCGTCTCGTCGTTTGACCGGTGGAGGGAAACCCAACCTGGCGCAATGCACCTTGACCCGCCGGGCAGTGAGACCATGGCCCCGCGACTCAACTCCAAGGTGCTAGTTCCGGCCGGGCTGTCGGGCGTCGCGTTGCCCTTGTGGACATCCTCCGACGAGACGGTCTGCTGGATCTCCGGGCCCTCGACTCTCGAGTGTTCTCCAAGTCCGGAACCCGCAGCCAAGGAAGACTCCGCCTCCCCAGGGCGTCGAGTGCTTCTCCCCCCGGACATGCTCTTTGACGGAGATGCGCCAGTTTGTCTTGCCCGCCCGACCCAGCTTCGCTGTAGTTTCACCCCAGAGTGTCCCCTGGCTTCCCTCGCCGCCGATGAGTGCGAGGGCACGCTCAGCGCCCCGCTTCCGGCCCGGCCTGTCCGACTCTACTCGACCTCGGACTTCGCCTGCGCCCTCCTCGAGACCGGCGAGATTCTCTGCTTCGCGCTTGCAGGACCGAAGAGCGACCAGACTCTGCTGCGCGCACGCAGGAAGGGGACGTTTACGGACCTCGCGGTCGGCAACTCTGTGTGCGGGCTGCAGGAGTCCGGCGAAGTTTTGTGCTTCGGCATTCAGCGCTTCGACGACACGAATCCTGATTTCACCGACTATCCCGTGGACGCCCCCGGGCGGCTCGTTCAGATCTCTGCGGGCTCGAACCACGGCTGCGGCCTCGCGGACGATGGCCGCGTAGCCTGCTGGGGGCTCAACCAGAAGGGACAGCTCGGAACAGGTCGCATCGGCGACACCCACGACGTTGGCGAGGAGGAGGGTCGCTTCTCGGCCAGATGGGTACGCGCGCCAGATCCCTTCGCGAAGGTGGTGGGGACGAAGGCTGCTGCCCACCGACCTGCGCGCGGGCAGTGGACTCATGAATCCGTGACGCGCTAGCGCGCGGACCGCACTCGCACCCCGACGGCACGACCGACCAACCTCCGGCCCGACGGTAACCCCGGCCCCACCGACGGCGACCCGGGCCCGCTCACCGACCTCGCCCTCGCCC
>CAYGTG010000609.1:0-5446 GCA_964352485.1 uncultured Nannocystaceae bacterium
GTCGCTGGCCGATGTGTACCTGCGTCAGGGCAAGCTCGACGAAGCGGAGTCCGCCTTCGCCGACGCCGCCAAGCGCAGCGCGGCGATCATGGGAGAGGGGCACCCCGACGTCGCCTTGGCCAACGTCGGCCTCGCCCAGGTCCTCGACGCGCGAGGTCGCCACCAGGACGCCCTCGCGAAAATGGGGGCAGCGCTCGCCTCGGCGCGTGCGGTCTACCCCGCGACGGACCCGTCCGTGGTGCCCATCCTCGAAGCCCTCGCCCGCAGTCACGCCGGGCACGGCGACCACGCAAAGGCGGTTGAACAAAAGCGCGCCGTCCTCGAGCTTCAACGCGCGCGGCTTGGCGACCATCCCCTCGTCGCCCAAGTCCTCTACGAAATCGGACGCTCCCAAGAACTGGCCGAAGCCGCAACGCAGGCTCGCGACAGCCACATGCAGGCGCTGCAGATGTGGGAGCGAACCCGCGGCGACGATCATCCGGATCTCGCGTACGCGCTGACCAGCCTCGGGCTCCTCGATGTTCAGTCCGACGACCCGGCCACGGCGGTCGAACGCCTCGAGCGAGCGCTCAAGCTTCGTGGGGGTCGAGGTCTCGACCCCAATCTTCTGGCCCGGACCCAATACGCGCTCGCGCAGGCTCTCCACGCGACCGGGGGCGACCACCCTCGCGCTCGCGAACTCGCCACCAAGGCGCGCGACACCTTTGCCAAGGGGAAGCACCCCGACCCCGCAGCGGCGAAGGACGTCGAGCGGTGGCTGGCGAAAGCCACCAAGAAGCCCGAGCCGGCCGCCGGCTGATCCCTTCGCCTCGCTCGTCCCGAGTGCCGCAGTTTTGAAGTCCCTTGCGGGTTTCGACAGAGGGGTTCGGAGCGTCGCGCAGAAACCCGGCACGGACTTCGGGCGTGAGGTACGAGACTGCGGTTCGTCTACTCTGTGCAATTCGAACAGGCGGTCGTCGCTTGTTCGCACCGGCTCTGGGAGCGAGCACACGCATCGGCGTACTTGCGGTCGTCCTCGTGGCTCTCGGCGAGCCCGCAGATGCGCTGCGAGACGTCGCAGATCGCGTCTTTGAGGCTACAGATCCGCTCGCACCGGCTCGCCTGGTCGCCGTCCGTGTCCTTCTTATGAACCTTCAGTCGGATCCGATCGGCGCTCGCCGATGCGTCGACCGGTGCCTGTTTGGAGCCAGGTATGCCCTGCGCGGACAGGTCGGCGTCGAGCTGCTCGAAGCGGGCCTCGAGTTCGTCGAAGGTCGGCGCCTCGCCGGCGTAGGCTCGGTCTTCGGCTTCTCCCCCGTAGCCGTCATCCATCCCGAAGTCGCCTCCGGGCGCGGCCGCAGCCTCGGGAGCCGCGGCGTCATGCGGACCCGCCTTCGCGCAGGCAGCCGCGCACAGCAGCGACAACAACACCCACCGGCGCCTCATCACAGCTCACCTCCAAGTTCGCGTTCGAGCAAGAGCGTGTTGATCTCCAGCGCCTTCTCGTAGGCTTGCAGCGCCTCGTCATCGCGCCCCTGCGACTCGTAGAGTTCGCCGCGCAGCGCCCACAGACGGGCGGTGAAGGGGCTGGCTTCGCTGTCTTGTTCGCCGAGCCCTTCGGTGACCAACTCCAGGAGTTTTTCCTCGCCCTGCGGGTCGACCTCGGGATGATCGAGCCGCAGTCGCACGAGGCGACCATACGCGTCATGCCGCAGCGCCACGGAGACGCTGGAGGCGTCCTCGCTGGAGGGCCATGGTCCCGTTCTCAACGTTTCGAGCGATTCGATCGCTCCGGCGAAGTCGCCCTTACCGACCTTGAGATCGACCACGCGATGCTCGACCTCAAGGCGCTGTCCGAGCGCCACCAGCACGTCGGGGCGTGCCGGGACGATGCGGTCGGCTTGGGCCAAACCAACAAACATTCCCCCAGCTCCGAGCATCATGCCGATGGCCAGCGTCCCAAAGCGGCGGATGCCGCCCGCAGCTCGCGGTCTCATGGCGTCCCTCCGATTGTGCTCGAGGGTCTGACGGATGCGAGCAGGTCCTCACGAACCGCGCCGCGCCCCTCGTCGAGCGCACTTGTGATCTCGTCCCGAGCCTGGGGAGCGAGCATGTCGAACTGGGCTTGCAAGGTGAGGGGCATCCCC
This sequence comes from uncultured Nannocystaceae bacterium, assembly GCA_964352485.1. Lineage (GTDB taxonomy): Bacteria > Myxococcota_A > Polyangia > Nannocystales > Nannocystaceae > CAJXVA01. Next base: position 2,127 of record CAYGTG010000609.1, read on the forward strand.
TGTGAACCTGCGCCGCCGAGCTGCGCGACCGAGTCGGGGCTGTCCGCGGGCAGCGGGTCCGCTCCGGAGGCGATGACCACGACCGCGGCCGCCGCCGCTGCGACGGCCACGCCGACGCCGACCCGCCAATCGAGCACCCGGCGCCACCAGGGTGTGAAGCCAGACTCGGCTTCGAGCTGCTGTGCCACTTCAGACCAGACGGCCCGGGCAGCCTCGGGCTCGAGCGCCTCGGGGCCAGTGGCGTGGCGAAAGAGGTGGACGACCGCCAGCTCGGCCTCGACCGAGCCCTGCCCGCCCTCAGACTCCTGGCCGGCGCGAAGTGCGTCTTCCCAGTGGGGCTCCAGCACCCCCTTTTGCTTCTCACTCATGACCTCTCGCCTCTCTTCGACTCCCGAACGTGGGCCGCAGGAAAAACCTTACGGCACATCGAACATGGAGCTCGTTCATGCAGCCAGACGCCCGCTGGCGCCCCTGTGCGGGGAAATCCCGTCCGGCGCGCCCGCGAGCGGGGCGCGTGGGGCGGGCCGTGGGCAACGTCGGATTCATCTATTGAAGCTCCATGACGAGGGAGACCCCCTGTTTTTCGCAGGCCGAACGAAACGCGCGACAAGCCCGGAACAGCAACACGTCGAGCGTCGCGAGCTTGACGTCGAGCGCCTCCGCGCAGCCCTTGCGGTCCCGGTCCTCGAGCAGCCGCATGCGAAGTACGGACGCATAGCGCGGGTTCATCGTCTCGAGGATGGCGTCGATCTTGCCCCGCAACTGCGAGCGCCGGACCTCCTCCTCGCCCGCCGTGGTCGGCGGGGGGGGGCCACCGATCGACTCGACGTGCTCCAAGAATGACCCGCGAAGCCGCTGTCGACGACCCGAAGCCCGCAGCAGATCCCGGGCTTTGTTCTTCGCGAGGGTCTTGATCCAGGCGTAGATGCTGGGCTCGCGCCACACGTACTTCGGGAGCGCTCGGTTGGCCGCCATGAACGTCTCGCGCAGACAGTCGTGCGCGTCATCTCGGTCGCCGAGCATCGGCACGAGCACGTAGCTGTAGATCGTGCTCGCGTAGTGCCGATACAGCCGCTCGAACGCCCGACGGTCTCCCCGCTGGGCTCGCTCGACAATCGCCCGCTCCTCGGGAAGCGGCTGGGGGCGCCCACTCACGCCGCCACAGGGTAGCGCGAGTGGCTCGTTCTCGGCCAAGCTCCCCCCAATGCCCCGCTTCGACCTCCTGGTCGCCCGCAACTCGCCCATGTCTCGGCGGGAAGTGAGCCGGATGTTCAAGACCAAGCGAATCCGCAGCCTGGACGGCGAACCTCTGCGGGCGAAGGACAACGTCGCGCCCTGTGATCTCCCCACGCAGGTCCAGGTCGACGGCCGGCCGCTCACCCTGCGAGCTCGGTACGATCTCCTGCTGAACAAACCGCTCGGTGTGGTCACGGCCCACCAGGACAGCCAGCATCCGACGGCCTACGCGTTGCTCCGCGAGGCACCGTTGTTCAAGGAACTGCGCGCGGTCGGTCGACTGGACAAAGAGACCTCGGGGCTCCTGATGTGGACGACCGACGGCACCCTGCTGCACCGAATCACCCACCCTCGCTACGCGGTTCCGCGGACCTACCACGTCGCGCTCGAGCGCCCGCCGGCCCCGCGACCCGAGGGGCTCACGCTCAAGGACGGCTACGCCCCGGAGATCACCGAGTACGAGGAGCGCGACCCCGAGTCCCTGCACCCTGCGCTGCATCGGCCCGACGATGCGCGGTCCTTCGCGTCGATCACGATCACCACCGGTCGATTCCACGAGGTTCGTCGCATCTTCGCTGCGCTGCAGAGCCATGTCGTGGGCCTCGCGCGCGTCCGCTTCGGCCCGGTCGAGCTCCCCACCGACCTCGCCCCAGGCGCGTTCTCGCCCTACGACCTCAAAGCGGCCTTCGCCGGCATGCATCCACGTCCGAAGTAGCCGAGCCACCGCGCGGCCACAACGCGGCCACCGGGGCTCAAGGCGGACCACGTTGTGCCGATGAGGCAGGAGGACGGTCGAATGATAGGACGGTCGAACGATAGGACGGTCGAACGATGAACACCTTCAAGCCCATCTGCACCGTCTTGCTCACCGGAGCCCTCGCCGTCGCGGCCGGATGCGACCTCTCGGTCTACCCGACCACCTCGGAGTACGACGCACAGGAGGCCGCGCGTGCGTCGGTCGATCTCGAGGCCGCCTCCATGCCCGACGCGTCCGAGGTCCTCGATGTCGAACTCACCCTCGATACCGTCGCGATGCATCGAAGCTACGAAGATCGTTGGGTGATGCTCTCGGGAGAGGAAGCCACCACGACGCTGGTTGCCGAGCCTCGCTCCGAGCCGATCGCGGACGTCCCGATGCGAATGCAGGCCTACGACCAGCTCTCGTTCGGCATCACACGCGTCCGTGTCGCAACCGACGACGGCTGGCACGACGCCGAGGTGCTGCTCGAAGAGGTATCTGTCGACGGAGACTTCATCGTAGACACCGACGTGACCATCGCGTTGAGCTTTGACCTCCAAGCGGGACTGCGCGGAAACGCTCAATCCGGATACACCTTCGAGCCCCTGGTGGAGGCCGTGCTCCTGGCTGCCCGCTGAGCGTGATACCGGCGACTGCGATACCGATCCCGATGACGGTTGGTACACCGGCCAGGGCACCGTCGAGTGCGGCGATGTCCCGCTGCGCGCGTGCCCGTGAGCGCATCGAGACGCCGTCGATCACCGTCGATCACCGTCGGTCGCGGGCGGACTGTCCGGGTCCGGGGCGACGCCACAAGCAGCAAAAAGACGCGTTCGCGGTCACGCTGGGGCTTCTCAGGGGCTGCTAGAGTCGCCGCTCATGCGGACTCCGCTCGTGCTCCTCGTCCTCGCATCGCTCGGCGCTTGTGCCTCGAAGTCGACGCCTCCGGCATCCCCGCCCGCTGCGCCGGACGCCGCACCACCACCGGCCGAGGTCCCCGCAGCCGACCCGCCTGCGATCGCATCCACGCAGCCGCACCCCTTCGATGTGCGTGACTTGCTCGGCATGGACCGGATCAGCGATCACCAGCTCTCGCCCGACGGAAACACCGTCGTGTTTGTCCGGCGGGTCACCGATCTCGCCGAGGACCGAGGCCGCACCGACCTCTGGTCGATCCCCAGTGCGGGCGGTGAGCCCATGCGCCTGACCCAAGACCCCGCCAGCGACTTCAATCCCCGAATCTCGAACGACGGCGAGACGCTGTACATCCTGTCGAGCCGCACCGGGAGCGACCAAGTCTGCTCGAAGCCGAAGCGCGGCGGCGACGCCACGCAGCGGACCGACC
>CAYGTG010000610.1:0-5441 GCA_964352485.1 uncultured Nannocystaceae bacterium
AGAAAAATGTGAAGCTGGCTGCAAGGCCCCGCTGGCCTCGCGACATGACCCCCTCTCGGCCCTGCGCCTCGCATGCCCCCCGCCGTCCCCACCTCGGATCCGCTCACGCCTGCGCGGTTTGCGATGCTCTTTCGAGCGTCGTCGCGGGTGCTGTGGTGCGTCGCCGTAGGGGTGCTCGGAGATCGGGATCAGGGCGAGGACATCGTGCAGGAAGCAGCCTTGCTGGCGCTGGGCAAGCTCGACACGTTTCGTCCCGGCTCGAGCTTTGCCGCCTGGATGGGGCAGTACGTGCGGTACTTGGCGCTCAATCAGCGTCGCAAGTCGCAGCGACGCCAACGTGCCTTGGACGCAGATGGACCGAGCCTGGTCCCGCAGTCGCCCGCGCCTCCCGAGGATCCGCAAGCGCTGTTCGATCGCAGCGTCGCGCGGGCACTGGGCGCGCTCAGTGAACCCCAGCGCACCTGCCTTCTGCTCAAGACCGTGGTCGAGCTGGAGTACGGTGAGATCGCGGAGCTGCTCGACATGCCCTCGGGGACCGCGATGAGCCATGTCTCCCGAGCGCGCGCCAAGATGCGCTCGCTCCTGCAACCCGAAACCGACGCAAGCGCCAAGGAGGCGGTGCCATGAACGACCCCGCCGAGTTCGATCCGATTGCGGCCTCCCTGCGGCGCCAGTTCTCTGCGCCAGATCTGGGCGCGCTGGAGCAGCGCGTCGCCGAGGCCGCACACCGACAGGCCCACGCCGACGACCTCGAGGCCCCGACGGTCGAGCCTGCCCCTGCCGTGGTCCCGCAGGACACGGACCGGGCTCGCGGGTGGACCCTCGGTTTCGCGGTCGCATCTGCCGTCGCGGCCGCCATCGTGCTTCTGCTCGTCCGGCCGTGGGAGCAGGACGACCGCTCGCGGCTCGACGCTCCGCTGATCGCCGAGACCCCCCGGCCTCACGAACAGGTGCCGCCGATGTTGTCCGAGCGCGCGGGCTTCCAGCACGACGCGTTCCTGCGCCGCGGCGATGCGCTCCCCGCCGATGCTGACGGTTGTCAGCCGCCCGACCCCATCGAACGGTGTGCGACCGATGGTGGAGAACCTGCGCTCATCGAAGGCGACGGGGTGATTCAACTCGGAGAATGCGGCGGCAGCACGGGCACCGACTGCAGCGACTTCGACCTGCCGGCCGACCGTGCGCTGCTCGTCCGCTATGCGCCCACCGGCGAACAGGCGATCGTCTGCATCGAGCGGGCATGGACCGACCCCCACCCCGAGCTTCCCCTGGGGAGTCCGTACAACATCTACCGCGCCGAGCTGGGGGACTTCGTTCTGTACGAGATCACGCCGCTGGATCAGCCGAAGGCGATCGGCTTCCTTCGGCTGTAGTTGCTCTGCGACGTGTAACTGCAAGACGCCGCGCCGCTCGTCACATCTGGCAGTCGTGACGGATGATCGACCTGCGCTTCTCGGCACGCGCTACGACCAGCTCGCGCGGAACACCATCGACTACTGGATGCAGCCGGATGCTCCCACGATGTCGCAGCCGCAGCTGATCGAGGCGGTCGAGCGTGCGCCCGCCCTGCCGAGCGCATCGCTTCGGCTGTACCTGCATGTGCCGTACTGCGCCCAGCGGTGCCGGTTCTGCGCGTTCTCGGGGGGTAACAGTCTCGACTGGAGGCAGGCCGAGGACTACGCCACCCTGCTCGTTCGTCAGCTCCGAGACACCTGGGGCCGCACCGCGATGCGGGGCCAACCCATTCGCTCGGTCAACATCGGAGGCGGCAGCCCCGACCTGCTCGGCGACAGCATCGATATGGTGCTCGAAGCTGTGAAGGCCCTGCCCGGCTTCGGTCCCCAGACGGACTTTGGCGTCGAGTTCACCTTGGCGACAGTGAAGCCGCCGTTCATCGAACGGCTCGTCGCCCATGGGGTTTCAAAGGTTTCGTTTGGGGTCCAGTCGCTCGACCCGGTGGTCCGCGGCTACACCCGTCAGCCCAAGACCCTCGTGCACTTGGAGCGGGTGCTGCAGTGGCTCGACGGCAGGATTCCCATCGTCAACGCCGACTTGATCACCGGGCTCCCCGGCCAAACGCGGGAGGGGGTCGCGGCCGATCTCGAGACCCTGATCGCCGACCCGCGGATCACCGCGCTCAGCTCGTACCTGCTCACGGTCGGCGCGGCCCCTGCTCTGGTCGCCGCGATCGAACGCGGCAAGACGCCCGCGGTCCCTGCCCCCCTGGACCAAGCCCTGATGCGGCTGGAGACCTACGGCGCATTTCGACGATCCGGATGGATTCGGCGCGGCACCAACACCTACGTCGACCCCCGCGCGGTGCCCCAAGACGTGCTCATCCGCATGGCCGGCGACGAGTGCATTGGCGCCGCGAGCTACGAGACATTCCTTCTGGGCATTGGACCCCAAGCCGTGAGCAGCCTTCCCGGCGTGCGACTCGAGAACCTGGTCGATATTGCCGAGTGGAGCGACGCCGTACGGCGCGACGTGCTTCCAGTCTGCGTTTCGAAGTGCTCTACCGTCCACCAAAGGGACATGGCGCTGTGGACCTTCCCGCTGCGATGGGAGGGCCTGCCGCAGGCGCGCTGGGAGGCGATGCAACACGCGTTGACGCCCCAGCAAGTGCGCACGTTCGAGGCATTGCAACACGAGGGGCTGATCAACGCGTCCGAGGATGGCTTCACGCTCTCGCTGCTGGGAGAGGTGTTCATGGGCCAGCTCGTTCGCGACCTCAAGAGCCATGCAGGGCGCGCCGCGGTCGATGCCTATATCGCCGAAGGCGAAGCGCTGGGCCACGCCGCTTCTCGCGGCAGCGCGCCCGACGTCAACGTGCTCAACAACCGACAACACGCCCACCGCTGGTTGCGTGGTGAGTAGCCTGCGTCGCCGAGTGCAGTCGCTTCCGCGAAGACTGCTGCCCCTGTACGCGGGCACCGTCGCCACCCGGCTGGGCACGTTTGTCGTTCCGTACCTGACGCTCTACCTGTCGCAGGACCGCGGACTCTCGCTCTCCGTCACCGGCCGCATCATCGCCGCGGGGGGCGTGGGACTGCTGCTGGGGAACATCGCCGGCGGATGGCTGGCCGACCGGGCCGGGCGAAAGACCTCGCTGCTGATCGCGCTGGCGATCAACGCCGCGGGCATGGTCTTGTTGGGGTCTGGGCTGCCCTCGGCGACCGCCTACGCGGTGGCGCTCGCCTTGGCGTCGGTCGGCGCAGGCATGTATACGCCCGCTGCCAACGCCTGGATCGCCGACCTCACCGAAGGCGCCCAGCGACAGCTCGCCTATACGGTCAACTACATCTGCATCAACGTGGGCATGGGCCTGGGACCACTGCTCGGCGGCGTGCTGGCGGCCGCTTCCTTCCACTGGCTGTTCATCGGAGACGTGGCAACGACGGCCGTTTGCGCAGCCTTGATCGCAAGCGCCTCGGGGAGCGATCGACGGACCCGAGCCTGCCGTGACGCCCCGGCCCCCTCGCTGAAACTCAGTGGGAACACGCTCGCCGTGCTGGCGTTTTGTTGCGCGAGTTTCTTCATCATCGCCCCGCTGATGGGCCTGGAGTATGTCGTCCCTTTGTTCGTGGGCACCGTGCTGCACGCGCCGCTGATGCTCGTGGGGGTCGTCTATACGATCAACGCCACCTGCATCTTGCTGCTCGGACTCCCCCTCGCGCGCGCCGCCGCTGGGCGCGACCCGGTCTTGATGATGGCGCTGGCCGGAGCGCTGTGGGCGATGGGCCTGAGCGTGCTGGCGATCGGACTGTCCGCATCGGCGCTGATGTTGTGCACCGTCCTGTGGACGCTTGGAGAGATGCTGGGCGCGGTGGTGCTCCCCACCTTCGTCGCAAACCGGGTCGACGCAAACGCACGGGGTCGCTTCCTCGCGGTCCCTGACGCCATGCGCAGCCTCGCGGCCATCGTGGCTCCGATCACCCTGGGCCTGGTGTGGGAGCGGCAGGGCTTTGGCGCCGTGCTCACGGTCCTCATCGCCACGCCGCTGGTCGGCTCCGCCCTCTACGGAATCGCGTGGTCGAGTCGGTGCCAGAGCGCACGATGACCACGGGTCGAGTGCGGCAGCTCGACGCGCTTCGGGGGTTTGCGCTGATCGGCATCGCGGCCGGCAACGTGCAGTGGTTCTCCGGATACGCGGCCGATCCAGCGCACGCCAAGGATCTGCTCGGGCTCGACGGGTCGATAGTCTTTGCCCTGCACCTGCTGGTAGACGGGAAGTTCTACGCGCTGTTCTCCCTGTTGTTCGGGGCCTCGTTCTCCCTGATGCTGCAGCGAGAGCCAGAGCGTGGCACCGACCCGAGACGCGTCGGCCGACGCCGGCTGCTCGCCCTCCTGGTGCTCGGCAGCGTCCACGCCACGCTGGTGTGGTTCGGCGACATTCTCAGCCTGTATGCCGTCGCAGCCCTACCGCTGGCCGCCCTACTGCGGCGCAGTGACCGTGCCTTGCTTCGCGTGTCCATCGGCTTGTTGATCAGCCCCGCGCTGTGCAGTGGCGCGCTCCTGCTGTGGGCCGCGCTCTCACGGGAGCATTCGCTCGCCTGAGATGTCACCCACAGCCGGACACCCGCGGCCAGCATCACTTGGGGAGCCGCAGTGTAGGCTAGGAGAACACTGTCCGAAGCCGCGGAGCCAGGTCGCCCTTGTTCGCGACCTGGATCGATTCGACCCCCACCAGCTGCGCGAGATCCACGATCGCATCCGCGACCCGGGCCGCGGTCGCGGGATTGTTGCGCTCGCGTTCCGCGTGGGAGGCCTTGATTCGCAGAACCCCCTGGTCGCGATCGGTCTTCACGTCGAGTCGCGCGACGATCTGCCCGTCGACCATCACCGGCAGCACGTAGTAGCCCCATCTGCGCTTGGCCTCGGGGACATAGATCTCGATCTTGTACTCGAAGTCGAAGATGCGCTGGGCTCGGTCCCGCTTCCAGACGATCGGGTCGAATGGAGAGAGCACCGCTGCCCCCTCCAGCGTCCGAGGTGCCCGGCCTGCGGGGTCGGCGAAGGCGGGATGTTTCCAACCCGGCACGGTGGCATCCAACACGCGGCCGTCCTCGACGAGCTCCGCGAGCGTCGCTCGGACGTCTCGGATCGGTAGACGAAAGTAGTCCGCAACATCCGTCGCCGTGCCCACGCCCAGAGACTGCACCGACTGCACCGTCAGCTCCCGCAGGGCGTCCGGTTTCGACGGGGTCGCCGCGGCGATCACCGATTCGCCCACGATGTCTCGGAGTGGACTGAAGTGTTTCTCGAAGTTTCCGCGACGTCGGATGCCGAGTTCGCCAACCCGGAACAGCCAATCGAGCGCCAGCGCCCCCTGCGAGCGGTTCCACCAGCCGCCGCTCTTCTTTGCCACCGGCCTCGGATCGCTCAGCTCGCCCGCCACCACGCTTCCGCGCTCTCGGACTTCGTCGAGGACGCTCCGCACG
>CAYGTG010000611.1:0-5432 GCA_964352485.1 uncultured Nannocystaceae bacterium
GCGTACGCACAAGCTTGCGAGGCCGCGGCCGTCGGACTCCCGGTGACGTTTCTGGGAGCCCGCCCGCCCGCCGAAGCCCTCCTGCGGATCGCCCGGGCCCACGTGCTGGTGTCTGCGGCCAGCATCGAGTCCTACGGGATGGCGATCGCCGAGGCACAGGCGTGCGGCGTGCCCGTCTTGGCGCGACGCGGTGGCCACGTGGCGCAGCTGGTCTCGCGCGTGCCGTCGGGCGTAATTGTCGAGGACGTACCGGCACTCGTTGCGGCGCTGCACCGCCATGCCCAAGACCGTGGACATCTGGCGGACCTTCGCGAGATCAGCCGCGCGCATCGCCCCAACCGAACCTGGGACGATGCGGCCGACGAGTTTCGCCGGCTGCGGTGAGCCTCAGTTCTTGCTGCCGAGCACCACGAGGCCGTAGTGCTCGACGAAGATCGCGAGCTCGGCCCCAGGCTTGCCGTCGAGGTCGCCGACGGCGGTCGAGAGTCCGGCGCCTTCGCCTCGGATCTTGAGGATGGGCTTGCCGGCTGCGTTGTAGGCCACGACGCCGCCGCGACTGGTCACGATGATGTCCGCTTGGCCGTCGCCGTCGACGTCGAAGTCGGTGATCGGGGCGTCGTCCCAGCGTCCAAGGTAGACATCGACGTTCTTACCATCGACGGACGCGACGCCGCCGGTCTGCATGCCCTCGGGTGCCTTCGTCCCCTTTCCTCGGGCCTTGCCGTCGGCGCCATAGCGCAGCACGGAGCCGTCGACCTGCACCAGCACGTCGGAGCCCGATACGGCGACCGCTTCGAGGCCTTCGACGGCCTCGGTCTTCCATCGCGCCTCGGGAACGGCTTTCATGGCGAGCACCTTGTCTTCGTCCTGTACGATGATCTCGGAGAACCCGTCGCCGTCGAGGTCGGCGATGCCTTTGACATCCGCCATTCGAGAGGTCTTGTAGTCCCAGTAGAGCTCGCCTCGGCTGTCGACCACCTTGAGCGACTGCCATCCGGCGAGGATCCACTCTTGGCTGCCGTCGCCATCGAGGTCGGCCGCGCGAGCACCCATGGTGTAGCCGCTCAGCGGGGTCGAGCCGGAAGCTTCTCCCGCGGCGCTCCATCGCATGAGGCCTTCGCGACCCACGATGGCCAGCTCGCCGGGCTTGCCGGCACCACGGCTGGCGATCGCGATGGCCTTGGCGTTTCCGGCCACGGGGCGTTTCCACTGCACGTCAAACCCTGCGGGTGCCATCTCGACCGAGAAGAGGGAGCGGGTGGTCTCCTTGTCGTCGCCGGAGATCAGCGGGGCGACCTCGTTGGCGAGCTTGTTCTCCAGGTCGGGATCGTAGCCGGTCCGAGCGTGGGCGATCCGGCCCTCTCGATCGATGACGTACAGCGCCGGAATGCCGGCGTAGTTGTACGAGGAGAGCTGCTCGGCGTCTTCGTACACGACCTTGAATCCGCTGATGCCCTCCTTCTTCATGAACGGGGCGACCTTGGAGCGCGAGTTGAAGTCGTCGGTGTTGATCGCCAGCACCTCGACGCCTTTATCCCGGTTGGCGGCAAGGAACTTCTGAAGCACGGGCATTTCCTTTTTGCAGGGCCCACACCAGGTGGCCCAAAAGGTCATGATGACGACCTTGCCGCGGTAGTCGCTGAGCTTGACCGTCTTGCCGGAGAGATCCTTGAGTGCAAAGTCCTGGGCGAGCTGCGCTTGTGCGGTGACCAGACGCGCGGACTTGCTGTCGAGGCCGAGGTCCTTCTTGGTCTTGTCGTAGAGCTCGCGCAGCTGGACGTCGCTGATAAATCCGACGGTGTCGCCAAAGGCGGCCTTGGCTTTCTCGGTGCGCCCGAGCTGGTGCAGTGATGCGGCGCGGAGCAGATGCAGCTCGTCCTGCATCCCGGTCGGGAGAGTCTTGGTGGTCTTGCCGCGCAGCATCACGCCCGAGGGCACGTTGAGCGCGGCTTTGGCAGCTCGGTCCAGGGCCGAGAGCGCGGCGGTGGGTGACTCGTGGTCGAGGTGGATCCGACCTTCGAGCACATAGGTTTGCATGCGCTGGTAGTCGATCCACATCGCAGCCCGGCGCTTCTTCGCGTCGTCTTTTTCAGCTTCGACATCCTGGTCCCAGTCGCGGTCGAGGCGGGCGCGGGCTTCGTCGAGCATGCGCAGCGCGCTGTCGATCGGGAGGCCGTGCTTGACGTGGTACTCGCGCACGAGTTCGACCGGAAGCCGCGTCGCGTCCTCGTCGGTCTTGCAGCGCATCTCGACGAATCGGGCCAGCTCCGAGGCGTCATAGTTGCCCTGCTCGACCATCGCATCGGTGAGCGCTTCGAGCACATTGCCGGTCGCGTGGTGGCCTTCGTTGGCCGCGATGAACCGCTTGCACTGCTCGATGCGCTGGGCCAGCTCCGGGGTCTTGGAGGCCGACTCGCCGTCCTTTTGAACCTTGCGCCAATCCTCCAGCCGCATCGGCGGGGCATCGTTGAGCGACGCCACGGGGGCGTCTGCGTTGGCTTCTTCGGCCGGAGTTGCGGCGGGGTTTGTGGCGCTGCTCGAGGCGGGAGAAGAGGAATCCGTACCCGTCGTCACCGAGGCGCATGCTGCAACCAGGGGAGAGAGCAACAGGAGGAGAGATGGATACAGCACCTTCGGCATGGCGGACGCTCTTGTCGTCACGTGCAGGCGGGAGCAAGGTTCCCGTCATGGCGCGTGTGGAGCACACTCTAGGACACAAGCGGAGCCAGAGTTGTTCGCTTCGATGCTTGGCGCTCGCAAAGGCACCGAGACCAGGAGCTGCGTACCGTCTCGGCCGCGCGGCCGCCGAGCGGACCACGGGACGGTCTCAAAGACGGGTGGAGTGTCGTTGAAGCGGTCCAATCGAGCCGTCTTCCCAAGTCCGAAACGTGACGATCGTTCGTGTCGCGTAGCGTTCGGTTGCATCACGGCTCGGATCAACGGGCGCGGGTGGAAATCACCAGCGGAGCCGTGGCCTCGGAAGGGTCGGTGTAGCGTGCGGGTTCCACGGGCGCCGGCTTGTGTGCGGTCTGGCGGAGCTCCGTGAGGAGTGAAGACCACTCGATGAGCATCGTGTGTCGGCGGGGCCAGCGACCGGACCGAAGGATGAACGGAAGCGTGGGCTCACTCAGCATCTTGCGTATGGCCTCGGCTCCGCCGCATCCGGAGGCCTTTGCGTGGATGACGATGTCTCGGTAGAAGAAGATCTCTTGCCGACCTGCGGAGGTGGTTCGCCAGGCTTCGAGCGGGCCTGCGGTGCGTAGGGCGACGCGTGCTGCCTGTTGGAGGCACGCGACTTCGGTCGACCAGCGAGTGCGATGGTGGGATTCGGATGTTTGGTTCACGGCATCCTCACCATGGCCGGACGCTGTCACGCGTCGGTCGCCGGGGAGTCAGAGGTTGGGGACCTTTGGGCGACGATTCGGCGACTTGCGGGCCACCGCGGCGTCGCGACAGGACTGCTCCTTCGACAGCTATGGCAGTTGTGTTACTTTTAGGCGTGCGCCGTTTTTCGATCTTCCTGCTCCTGGCTGGATGTGGCCCCGCTGTAGCTGGAGACGTTGTCTCGGGCTCCACTTCTTCTGGCGACGCCGCTTCGTCGTCCAGCACCGCTGCCGAGTTGTCGACCACCGGGACGCCAACAAACTCAACGTCAACGTCGACGTCGACGTCAACGTCAACCCCCACCCTTGGGACCACCGGGACGTCGATGGACGAAGCGGGACACGATGAATCGAGCGGTTCAAGTGATGACGCAGGGTTCATCAAGGACGGAACAGGCGGCTGCCTCGACTTGTTCGAATGCTCGGTTCAGGACCAGGACTGCTGCGACGGCGAGGCCTGCAAGGCGCGGGCGAACGATGGTGGCGACTCGTGGAACGCCACCATTTGCACGCCGCTGGCCGCCGAGGCGGGCCAGTTGGGCGATCCCTGCGTGGCCGAGGGGTCCGCGGTCAGCGGCAACGACACCTGCGATCTTGGGCTGATGTGCTGGAACGTCGACCCTCAAACGCTGGAGGGCACATGCGCGCAATACTGCGTCCCTGACGGGGACGAGCCCCTGTGCGCGAGCGCAGACGAGACCTGCATCGTCGCCAACCGTTGGGCCCTGCCGCTGTGCCTGCCGGCCTGCGACCCGTTGACCCCCGAGTGCGGACCGGGCTTCGGCTGCTACCCAGGTTCAGAAAACGACTTCGTCTGCATGCGCGAGGGGGAGGAGGTCGACATCGACGGGCTTCGCCACCCCGATTGTCCTGCGGGGACACTCATGGTGCTCCCTTCGATCGTCGAGGGGTGTTCCGACGATGCGCCGTGCTGTGCATCATTCTGCGACCAAACTGCCGTGTCACCGTGCGGTGGTACAGGCGAGTGCCTTCCCTATTTCGCGGTCGCTGTCGAGATCAACCCACTGGGGTACTGCTCGGTTGCGAGCTGAGTGGTGCCTCCCCGCAACGAGCTGTCGTTCTCACTCGGTCATGAAGCGCTGTTCGGAGGACCCTTCCCCGCTGCAGTACGGCTCGCGCTTCAACCCTCCACGATACACTCTCGCGATGAAGCGGTGGCTCAAACGGATCTTGCTGGCAGGACTCGCGCTGCTGCTGATGCTCGTCGTTGGTTTGGCCATCATCGGCGTTCCGAAACCACCTTCGGCGACGGTCAGCGGGGTCCCGCGCCTGCCGTGGGGCCCGGCGCTTTCGGCCGCGAGCATCGTCCGCACGTCGCTCGATGACCTGCGGGGGCCGTCGTGGGATCCGAGCGGGGAGGGTCTCTACGTTCGCGGATACCAGTGGATGCAGCCTCGGATCTTGTACCTGTCCGGGCCAGCCGGGGAACCACAAGCTGTCGACGTGCCGGCGCGAACGGGCAGCTTCTCCGCGAATCCCAACCCCGCGCTCGACTACGGGGTGTACAGCCTCGATACCGGCGGCAACGAGCGGAAGCGTCTGTATCGGGTGGACTTCGACACCGGTGAGCATGTTCCGCTGACGGGATCCGAGCACAATGCGTGGATGGGCCGGTGGTCCACGGACGGGCGGCGGCTGGCGTTCTCCAGCAACGAGCGCGACGCGGCTCACCGAGACCTGTATGTGATGGATCCGCTGCACCCCGAGGACGTCGAGCGCGTGTTCGAAGCAGAGGGCTCATGGTCGGCGGTCGACTGGTCCCCCGACGGCCGCCGAATGCTGATCTCGCAGTACGTCTCCGTGACCGAGTCACGCCCTCACGTGCTGGATCTCGAGACGGGCGAGGCGCGACCGCTGGTGTCTCTCGATTCGCCGGCCCGGTACCGAGGGCTGCGCTGGTCGTCCGAGCCCGGAGTCGCATTCATGCTGACCGACGCCGGTTCTGAGTTTGCACGACTGGTCAGGGTCGACGTCGATCACGCGAACGTGCAAGGCCGCTAAAGTCCCACTCGGCGGCCGGACCGATTG
>CAYGTG010000612.1:0-5431 GCA_964352485.1 uncultured Nannocystaceae bacterium
CCTCACTGGTCTCGAACGTCGTCGACAAGGAAGCGCAAGAGAAGATCGAAGTGGTCAAGCAGCGGCTGATCCGCAACTACGGCTACGACGAGATCTCGGCCACCGATGTGCTCACCTACGTGGCCTCGATCTTCGCCCGCGGCGAGATCAAGGGTGACGGCTGAGTCCAGAGCGCGCTTGGGCATCCAAAGCCCCCCGGACTCGCAGAGGGTTCGCAGGGGGCTTTTTCGTGGTTCCGCGGGCAGATGTGGTGCTGCCCTCACACCCGCCGGCCGCACAGCGCACGCAGCGTGTCGATCGTCCACCTCGACACGGGCCCGAGCCCTTGGTCGCGGCGGTGGATCAGGCTCAGGCCGAGGTCATGCGCGTGCTCGCCCCACGCGGCGACCTGAAGACGCACCAGGGTCCCACGCTGGAGGTCGAGCTCGATCTCCGGTGCGGGGAGGTTGCCCCATCCCAGGCCAGCTCGGAGCAGCGCGGCCTTGGTGGAGAGGTCCCCGACTCGCCACGTCCTCGGAGACAGGACGGCTCGGTCGGGCGCCGAGGCTGAGGACCCGTGGGCGCTTTGCAGCACGACCTGAACGTGCTCGGACAGACCCGGGTCCGCCGGAACGCGTCCGGCCAGGGGATGGTTGGGTGCAACGACGGGGATCATCTGGACCGAACCCACCAGCGTACGCTCGAGTGACTCGGGGACCTCGACGTCCGGCCCAACCACGCCGAGCCGACACGCGCCGGCAACAACGCGCTGCACGACCCCCTGCAGCACCTCGGTTTCGGTCCGCAGCGCCACATCCGGAAACCGCAACGTCAACGCAGACGCGAGCGCAACCAACACGGCCTGGGGAAACACCGCGTCACAGACGAGCGACAGCTCTGCTTCCCGGCCGGCCTCAAGCGCCTGGGCGTGCCCACCGAGGCGCGCGACGGAGGCCAACACGCCCCGGACTTGAGGAAACAAGGCCGCACCCGCTGCGGTCAGCGCTCCCTTGCCGGCTCCTCGATCAAAGACAACGATACCCAGCGCGTCCTCGAGCGTTGCAACCGACTGGCTGATCGCCGACTGAACCTTGCCCAGCCGGCGACCTGCCGCCGCGAAGCCGCCCGCTTCGACGACGGCAATCCACACCCGGAGTTGGTCGAGCGTCAATCGATCGAGCGAGGCCACGGACGAGAGCCTACGGGGCGATGAAGTGCGCGCGTGCGAAGGCATCATCGTAGTACGCCGCCTCCACGGTAAAGGGGTCTGGCTCCCCAGCAGCCCCGGTGAAGTAGACGTTGTCATCCAGCGGCGCGGAGAGCCACTCGAATCCGGCGTTGAAGCGCCAAAGATCGCCGTTGGAAAACGCCTGGTGCCAGACCAGCCAGTCGGGGTCCGAGCCGATGCCCGAGGGGTCAGCCCTGCCGATCGACCAAACGTTGTCCACCGTGCCCTGAGGTGCGCCGCCATCTTGGTCCATCAAGTCGGCAACCTGCGACAGTTCGATGCCTCCGTTCTCAAACTGGGAATAGACCACCGCCACAGGCGTCTGCACCAAGAAGATGTCCTCGACGTCGTCTCCCGCCTGTCCCGGGGTGTGCAGCATGGCGTCGATGTCGAGGCCCGCGGCGGCGGGAAAGCGGCGGTCCAGGGGCTCGGGCGTCTGCCAAACGCCATCGGCCTGCTCGTAGACGATGCGATCCTCGGAGATCACAAAGAGACGGTCAAAGTGGGTCAGTGACGTCGTTGCCGTGATCCCGCTCGGCGGTGGCGCGTTGTCTCCGACCCAGATCTCGCTCAGCGGGACCTGCGACCACGTGCCCAAGGTCGTGTCGAGGGAGTAGCGATGCCAGCTGAGCGCGGTGTCGCCCGTCGAGGTCGAGCCCTCCTGCAACCCACCGGTCGATCCGTCTGCCACCTGCGTGGTGCTCGAGGATCCAGAGGTGGAACCCGCCGCGCTGGTTGCCGTCGCAGACGGATCCGAGGCTGCCGTCTCGCCGGCAGAAATCCCCGTCGTCGGCACCTCCGTGTCCTGTGCGCTGTCGGAGCCGGAGCCAAGCGTCGCGCCGCTGGGCTGGTTCTGGTCCCCCCCAGCGCATGCGAACGAACCCAAGAAAATCAGCAAAGCAGAGCGTGACACCACGTCGGAGGCTACCGCGGAACCCATCATTTATCATGAACGACACGCTCACTTTCTATCGTTTTACAACATGCCCCTGGGTTCGTAGGTTCATGGGCGACATGCTTCAGATTCGCCGCTCCAACGACCGTGGACACGCCGAGCATGGCTGGCTCGAAAGCCGGCACACGTTCTCCTTCGCCGGCTACCGCGACCGAGCGCACATGGGTTTTGGGCCCCTGCGCGTGATCAACGAGGACCGCGTCCAGCCCGGGATGGGGTTTGGCACCCATCCGCACCGAGACATGGAGATCATCAGCTACGTGCTGGAAGGGGCCCTCGAGCACAAGGACTCGATGGGCAACGGATCGGTCATCCGGCCCGGTGACGTGCAGCACATGTCCGCCGGCTCGGGCGTGACCCACAGCGAGTTCAACGGGTCCAAGCACGAGCTCGTTCACTTCCTTCAGATCTGGATCGAACCCGCCGAGACCGGTGGCGAGCCTCGCTACGGCCAGGAGCACTTTCCCCGCGAGCAGCGACTCGACCAGCTGCGCGTCGTTGCCAGCGGGGACGGGCGCGAAGGCTCCATCGCCATCCGGCAAGACGTCGTGATGATGGCCGGCATTGTGAGCGGCGGCACGACGCTCGAACACGTGCTCGCGCCGCAGCGGCGCGCATGGGTCCACATCGCCAGCGGTTCGGTGACCCTTGCGGGCAACGCCCTGCAGGCCGGTGACGCGGTCGGCATCGACGACCCAGGGCCATTTCAACTCACCGCAAATGGCGAGGCGGAAGTCCTCGTCTTCGACCTCCCCTAGCCGCCCGAACCCACGGAGCCCTGATGAACGTCGCAACCATCGCAGGAAGCCTGCGCAAGGGATCGATCAACCGCGGACTCTTGAAGGCATGCGAGGACCTCGCGCCGGCCGCCCCCGTGTTTGCGTATCCATAGGTTCTCGTCGGCGCGGCGAACGAGACGTTTGACGCGGCCGGCAGCCTGACCGATGCGGGGACCCGCGAGCACCTTGCCCAGTTCATCGCCGCCTTCGCAGCGTGGGTGAGTACGCCCGGCTGATCCCGGGATCTTCGTGCCGTTGGCGCCCCTAGTGCGCACGCCTTGCCCCGCAGAGGATGCGGTGTAGGCTGAGCGCCATGCAGGCTTCGAGCGCGGTCGCCGTGCCTGAGTTCCACTTCGACGTCTCGCCTGGATTGAAGCTGCTCATGACGCCCAACGCTCTGTACCGACTCTGCGGATGCCTCCTGCTCGCCGCCACCGCTGGCTGCCCTTCCGACTCCGAAGAAGAATCGTCAGTCGGTGAAGCCGCCAGCGCCGACACCACAGACGCGGACACGCCCCAGCTCCTCGCCTTCGACCCGCTCAGCCTGCCGAGCAGCCGCGCGGAGGTCTCGGGCATGAAGTTCCTGCCGGGAGACTCGAACGAGTTCGTGCTGCTTGGTAAGAACGGTTCGCTCTGGCACTACGGTCTCGCGGACGACACCGTCACCGAGCTGGGTACGATTTCCATCGAAGGGACCCACACCGAGTCCGACTGCGGCATCATCTCGCTCGCCTTCGACCCCGGCTTCGCGAGCAACCGCTTGTTCTACGTGGGCCGATGCGTCAGCCAGACCGACAGCGTGATCGAGCGCTACGTCTGGGACACGTCCGACTACGCGAGTATCGGGGCAACCGGCACCGAGGTTGTGCGGCTGGGCTATGAGAACGCAACCCGGCCCTGGCACAACGTCGGCGCGATCGGGTTCGACGACGACGGCGTGATGTGGGCCCTGTTCGGGGAAAAGAATGTGGCGGCGAATGCCCAGGACACCTCGAGCGGTTTGGGTTCCCTCATCCGCATCATCCCGCGGCGTGATCTGTCGCAGACCGGCTACGACCCGGTCCCCGGCGGCCCCTTCCCCGACAGCGATGTGTTTGCGTATGGCTTCCGAAGCCCATGGACCGGCACGCTCGACGAGCGCGGCTTTTACTGGGTAGGCGATGTCGGGGCCGACGACTTCGAGGAGATCGACGTCGTCACCGCCCCCGCGCAAAACTTCGGCTGGAGCATCTCCGAGGGGCCTTGCGAAGGCGACTGCGAGGGGCTTGCAGAGCCACTGATCGCGATCAAACACGGCATCGACAAATACGTCACCGAAAACCCCGACGCGGTCCCTGTGCAGAGCCGCGTCATCTTCGTTGCGGTCTCGTATCGCGACCAAGGCAACGACCCCTACGATGGGTTGCTCAGCGGCCGCACTCTGGTCGGCGAAGCGTGCACCGGATCGCTTCGACTGCTTGAGGTCGATGACACCGGCGCGATGACCCTCGACACGCACATCGGACACCTGCCCAGCGCCCACGCCTGGGCGCAGGCTCCCGATGGCTACGTCTACGCGGTGCAAAACGGCGGGTGCGGTGCCGGGAACATCACCGACGCCGACGCCACGCTACTTCGGGCCCGACTCGCAGATTGAGCGAACCGCACGCCCCGGACACAAGAACGCCAGCGAACAGCCGAGGCTGCGCGCTGGCCTGTGGGGTCCGCAGACCGCTCGGCTACATGAAGTTGGAGATGACGCCGACCACGACGCCGACACCAACGCCGATGCCGCCGCCCATGAGCGCCTTCTTGGCGTTGCCCAACGCTTCGTCGAGCAGCTGCTCGCGGGTCTTGGGGCTGACGAGCAAAGAGAACAGGCCCTTGCCCGAAAGCACGCCCTGCTTCATGTAGCCAGCCGCGTAGACGGTGCCGCCGTCGGCGAGGAAGACCTTCTCCTTGCAGACGAACTCGTTGGCCTTGGAGTTGACGGGGTTTTGAAACTGGAAGTTGCCGAACTCGATGGCCTTGCCCTTGCCGACCGCGTTCTTGAGGTCGTCGAACATGCCTTCTTTGTGCTTCTCCTCGAAGGTGTCCTTGAGGTCGAAGTCGCCGCCGCCGGCGAGGTTCAGCGGGAGGACGCCCGAGCCGTCGTCGACGCCAACCTGGCCCTGCTTGTCCTCGTAGTAGGTCTTGCTCTTCTTGCTGTCTCCGTCTTTCCAGAAGCCTTCGATCTCCACTTCGTAGTAGAGACACTGGGTTCCGGTGACGGGGGAGACGAGCGGTTGTGCGACGGGGCGACCCTGCACGCTGACAGCCTTGCCGTCGGGCGTTGCGCCGGCAGCTCCCGACTGCAGGTGATCGGCCTTGGTGATCCTCGACGCCTTGCGACGCATCAGCAGGCCGTAAATCAGAACGATGATGGAGAGTGCGGTGACGATCGCTGCAATGGCGCCCATGATGTCGACGAAGACGGACCCACTTGGGGCTTGTCGCAGCGGATCAGGAAGA
>CAYGTG010000613.1:0-5428 GCA_964352485.1 uncultured Nannocystaceae bacterium
GAGCACTTCATCTTCCGCTCCTGCGAGTTCGAGCAGATGGAGATGGAGTACTTCGTCGAGCCCGGCGAGGGGCCGAAGATGCTCCACTACTGGAAAGACGCGCGGCTGAGCTGGTGGAAGAGCCTGGGCATCCGCGAGGAGAACCTACGCCTGCGCGAGCACGAGGAAGACGAGCAGGCGCACTACAGCGACGGCTGTTACGACGTCGAGTACGCCTTTCCATGGGGCTGGGACGAACTCGAAGGCATCGCGAGCCGCACCGACTACGACCTCAACGCCCACTCCAACGGCTCGGGCAAGAAGTTGCAGTACTTCGACCCGCAGAAGCAGGACCCGCAGACCGGCAAGAACGGGTGGCGCTACCTGCCGCACGTCATCGAGCCGGCCGCCGGAGCCACCCGCGGTCTGCTCGCGGTGCTGTGCGATGCCTACGACGAAGAGCCCGGCGACGCCGACGGCAAGGGCGCCCGCACCGTGCTTCGCCTGCACCCGCGGCTGGCCCCGATCAAGGTGGCCATCCTGCCCCTGGTCAAGAAGGACGGCATGCCCGAGCTCGCGCGTGAGATCGTGCAGAAGTTCTACGCCGCCGGCATCAACGCCAAGCTCGACGAGCAGCACGCCATCGGCAAGCGCTACGCTCGGCACGACGAAATCGGCACACCGTATGCGATCACGGTCGACAACGACACGCTGGCCGACGGCAGCGTCACGCTGCGCATGCGGGACGACCGGTCCCAAAAACGCATCCCGCTGACCACGGCTGTCGAAGTGGTCGCCCAAGCCCTCAGCGAAGCCTGAGCCCCCGCCATTGTCCAAGACTCGAGGAAACCGATCATGAATGCACCCCGCACCGTCCTCTGCAAGAAACACGGCCAAGAATTGCCAGGCCTTCCGTTCAAGCCGCTCCCCGGTGAGTTCGGCCAGCAGATCTACGACAACGTCAGCATGCAGGCGTGGAAAGAGTGGCTGCAGGTCTCGCCGCGCTTCATCAACACCTACAAGATGGATCTGCAGTCCGACGAAGGGAAGGAGTTCATGAAGAAGCAGATGCGGATCTTCTTCGGCTTCGAAGAGGGCGAGAACGTCGACACCGCCTGGGTCCCGCCGTCGGAAGGGTAGGTCTCAGCCCGGCAGCCAGCCGACACCGACATCCGTGAACGTGATGTCCTCGAGTGTCTCGCTGACGCCATCGAAGGTGACTTCGAGGTCGGTGATCGTCACGGTCGCTGAACCCAGGGTCCCGAATTTCGGCGCTTTGAGGTCCGGTACGATCACGATCTCCACCGTGCCGGCTGTGGCTGCCCACTCTTGGTCGATCGAGTAGGCATCGGGGTCGAGCGCGTCGTTGCACTCGGGGTAGGTCACGTTGGTACCCACCATCACCACGAGCCGTGCGAACTCGCTGACGTCGTGCGTGGTGGTGACGGTCTCGCCCGCGGCGATGGCATCGGCCACGGGGTTGAAGTCGAGGCCGGTCGAAAGCCCAAGCCCAATCGAGCCGTCCGGGCTGGAGGCGAAGATGGTCATGTCGGCGCAACCAGATCCGCTCAGCGTCGGCTCGAAGCCGTCGGGTAACGAAGCGTCGTCTGGGCACAAACACGCGCATGCTGCCGGGTCGTCGCCGTTGTACTCGCAGCGGGTGAACCCATCGGGGACGGGTTGAAAGCAGTCTCCGCCTACAAAATTCCACGTGCCGTCGTCCAGCTCCCGCACCCAGTACTCATTGTCATCGACATCGCAGAAGGTACCGCCGCAACCGTCTTCGCCAGAGCCCGGACTTGGGGTGTCGCAAGCGCCGGGCCCGTCGGTGATCTCGCACGCCGAACCGTCCAGCGAGACCCGCGAGGTCTCCCGCCATCTGCAGCCTTCAGCTTGGCACTCGGAGGTGTTGTCGAACGTGCCGCAGTTCTCGGGGGCAGGCGTGCTGTCGGTCTCGCTGCCGGACTCAGAGCCGGAACCTGAGTTCGAACCTTCAGTTCCGCATGGAACGACACCTCCACAGCCCTCCGTGTCCGGCCCCGACGATCCGGAGTCTGTGCTGCCTTCGGTCTCCTGTCCGACCGTCTTCTCCGGGGCGTCACAGCCAAGCGAGAGGGAACAGGTCAGCGAGAGCAGGGCAGTCAGTGAAAGCTTCGTGCAGCAATAGGTCATACCTGGTGGGTGTTCACCGAGTGCGGCGCCCATCACCTCGGGGCAGGATTTTCTTGTTTGCATGCCGATCGAACCTTCGCCAGCAGCGTGCTGTGGCCTTGGGCTGCGTAGGCGTCGGCCTTCCCAGGCGCAGCCTTGGGGTGCTCCATACAGGCCACGATCACCTCCAGCGCGCGTCGTTCGGGGGCGAGGACACCGGCGGGAAACTCGGAGGCATGTTCGGCGAGCGTGGTGCGGGCCTTGGCGTATTGCTGGGACCGAACCTGCTGCCAAGTACGGGCGATGAGCTCATTCTCCACCCCCAAGCGGCTGGGGGGGATCGCGGGCGCCGGCGCAGCTTCGGGGAGGGGCTTGGTCCGGCGCTTCGTCCGAGGCGGAGCGGTCGCGGCGGTCTCCGGCGTTTCGGGCGGCTCCGTGGTCTCCAGGGTTTCGAGCGGAACCGGGGCGAGGTCGTTCGAAGGTTTGACCCGAGAGCGGGGGGGCGGCTGCGCGCCCTGGACGGGCTGGTTCGCCGCTGTATCGGCTGCGGTTGGGGGCGCCTGCATCGGGGCCAGAGAGCCCTCGCGCCCCGCGTCCGTGGTCGCCTGCAGGGCATCACTCACCCCGATCGCACCCCACACCAGGAGTCCGGCCGCGATCGCGGAGCCGGCGGCCCATAGCCACCCTCGGCGTGAGGGAGCCGGCGCGGCGGACAGCCGCGCATGCACCCGCTCGCGTGCCGCTTTGGGCATCGGGGTGGCCTTGCGATACGCGGTGAGGGCCGCGAGCGCCTCCGCCGAGAGCACAGGCGGGCGATCAACCATCGCGGCCTCCTGAGACGAAGGCCTCGAGGCGCTTGCGGGCGAGCCGAAGCCGAGAGTAGGCCGTGCCCAGCGGGATCTTCAGGGCCGCGGCGACGTCGGGCCCCGCCATGCCCTCGATGTCGCTCAGCACGAAGACCTCGCGCTGTTCGTCGGGGAGCTCACAGAGAAAGCGTGCGACCTGCTCCGCGGCGTTGGTGCGGGTGGCCGCGTCTTCGGGACTGGGTGCGGGGGCAGGCGGCTCGACCTGTTCGAGCCGCCGATAGGCTCGCGCGTTCTTGCGCCGAAGGTTGGCACAGACCCCCCGAGCGATCGCGTACAGCCACGTCGTGGGAGCCGCGTCCCCGCGAAACTCCGGGAGCTTGCGGCGCACCACCAAATAGATTTCGTGCACCGCGTCTTCCGCCGCGGACTCCGCGATGCCCAGCCGCAGGACCGCGCGCCACACGAAGTCGGCGTGGGCCCGGTACAGCTCGTCGAGGGTGGGAGGTGCACGCTCATCTTGATGGTGGGCGGATGCCCGCACGGTTTCTGAGTGTTCGCCGGACGCCTCGTCCATCACCAGGTCCGTCGATTTCTGAAAGAAACGAAGGCCCAGGCTCGCAGGCCCGCCGATCGGGCCGCGTGAACGGTCCCTGAGGGCTCGATGGCGAACCGCGGGCGGCGCAGGGTCACATGTCCCGACACGTGCGCGCCGATGCCGACCCACGGCCATATCCATCCCACTACCCCAGGGGCGGCGCGGGCGACAACCCACGCGGTGCGGGCGGTGTCGGCTTCGCGCACATCGAGCCCACGCGCGGTCATCGGCCCTGCTGCGACGGCCGCGCACAGAGGCACCGTCCAGCGCCGCGCCGGCGCGAGGATTCCGCAGCCCTCCAGACCGAATCCGGCAAGCCAGACCTCGGCGGTGCTGCCCCGCTCCGTTTGTGCGCTCGAAGGTGTCCACGCCTCCGCGGTCACGTGCGCCGCCCAGTGCGTTTGACCGACACCCGCCGCGAGCTCGAACACGCCGCTCACACCGGGAAGGGGTCCGAACCCAAGTCCACCACCAAGCCGGCCGCGAGCTTCGAGCTTCGCTCCGGGGGGCTGTGGCTGTGGCTCGGGCTCGGGCGCGGGCGCGGGCGCGGGCTCGGGCTCGGGCTCCGGCTCGGGCGGGGGCTCAGGCTCAGGCGCAGGCTCAGGCTCAGGCTGTGGCTCGGGCTCGGTCGGTGGCGGCTCAGGGATCGCGAGCGGGTCGAGCGTCATCACCATGAGCAAGACCGCAGTCTCCACGACCTCTTCGCAGGTCGTTGCCTCGAAGCTGCGTGCGGACTCGTTCTCCCCTTGGCGCAGCGTCAGTGACATGACGTAGCCGGCATCCGAGGCGGTGATGGTGCCCGCGGCGTTCAGTGATACGTCCGGTTGAGGCCGACCCGCGAGACGAGCACCGACTCGGGCTCGAACCGAGTCCGCTTGGTCACACCCCCGCGGCGCATCCCAGGTGAGCTCGAGCCCAGTCTCCGGGGACTCCGCGAGGGTCTGCACGAGGGCAGCGATGAGCAGCCAAGAGACCATCGATCAGCCCGGAGAATACCGCGCCGACCGACTCCGCGCCGACCGGTCGGAGGCTCGCAGTCGTTACGGTAGCATTCCTCTCGTGTCGGGGGTGGAGACAGGCTTGGGCCTCGGAGACACGACGATGTCTGCGGATTCGGGCCTGTTCCCGGCAGCGCCTGTGCAGCGCGGGACTTCGGTCGATCGCTACGTGGTGCTCGATCGGCTCGGTGAGGGGGCGATGGGCGCGGTGTACGGGGCCTTCGATCCGCGTCTGGACCGGCAGGTCGCGGTGAAGCTGCTGCACCAGATCCCCTCCGGCTCGCAGAATGAAGATGAGGGGCTCCTCGATGAAGCTCGGGCCCTGGCCAAGCTCAACCATCCCAACGTGGTGGCGGTGTACGACGCGGGTCGGTTTCGAGAGACCGTGTTCATCACCATGGAACGGGTGGATGGCCAGACGCTCGAGGCATGGCTGGCCGCTGAGACCCGGACGTGGCAGCAGACGCTGACGGTGTTGCTCGCTGCGGGTCGCGGGCTCTGGGCTGCGCACCAGGCGGGTACCGTCCATCGAGACTTCAAGCCGACCAACGTGATGGTCGACCGCGAGGGGGTGTCGAAGGTGATGGACTTCGGCCTGGCCGCGCTCGACGGGGGCCGCAGCGACACGAAGCCTTCGAAGCTCAAGGGGACCCCCATGTACATGGCACCCGAGCAGTACTTGGGGGAGCCGGCGACGTTCGCCGCCGACCAGTACGCGTTCTGCCTCGTCGCCTACGAAGCCCTTGCCGGGGAGCATCCGCGTGCCGGCGCGAAGACGATGGGCGCGCTGCTCGAGTCGAGTAGCCGTGAACCGCCGCCGCTGTCGTGCCCGGGAGTGCCGGCTGCGGTTCGCGCTGCGATCGTTCGCGGCCTTTCCCCGCACCCGGAGCGTCGCTGGC
>CAYGTG010000614.1:0-5421 GCA_964352485.1 uncultured Nannocystaceae bacterium
ACGTCGAGCTGCACGACTTCTTCCGCTCGGGCTTTTCGATCTACGGCTCTGACGGCGTCACGTGTCGTCGCTGCTATGCCCACTCGCACGAGGTTTCCGACCTCGATGCCTGCCCCGACCTGCCCGACTGCGCCGATCCGGACTCCCAGGACCTTCGCGGGACGACAGCGTGCCCGATGTGTTCCGCCGGCAGCCCCGATCGCGGAGACAACTCGTTCTACGTGGAGCGCAGTAGCGATGTGCTGCTCGAGAATTGCGTCTCCGAAGGTAGTGCGCGGGGCTTCTCCGTTGTGGGCGGTATTGGGCAGGACGGCGAAGCGGCGGGCCGCAGCATTCGCATCGTGCAATCGCTCTCGATCGGAGACGATCGGGGCATCGTGGTGGGACAAAACTCCGAGGGCTTGGTCTCCGTCGGCCTCGAGATCTCCGATGTCGCGGTCCTCGAAAGCGCGAGCACGGGCGTCGAGATTCGGCATCCCGACGGCATTGTGTTGCGCAACGTGAGCGTGCTGGGTTCGGGCGGGGCCGGAGTGCGAATCCCCGAATCTGACGCCGCGACGTGTACCGGATCCCAGTGCTCGGTGACGTTTGAGCGCCTGCTGGTCGAGACGGCAGGGGGCGATGGATTCGTGCTGGAGGCCGAACCCCAAGCATGGTCGCTCTCCCACAGCAGCATCCGGGGCGATGAGGGCATCGTGTTCCCGTCCTCGGATGCGGATGACCCGTTCGATGCTGACGGAAACGCTCGGGACAACATCGACGGCGTTGCCACCGGTGTTGGGACCGCGCAAGGCGAGTGCCGAATCTACGTTCCTGAGACCAGTAACATGTTCGATCCGTTCGGGGATGGAATCCCTGTGGGTGCCAACGTCACGGCGCTGATGTTGGACGGAATGCCCACGGGCGAACCGCTGTGGTCGAGCGCGGGTGCGTTCCCCTGCATTGAAGACCCCTCCGAGCCGGCTCAGGTTCCCGGAGAGCAGTGTGGCGACTTGGCGGATCGCGTCGGATTTTCCGACACCTGCGAAGCACCGTAGGAGCTCAGGCGCCAGCGTCGACGATCGCGCTGGCCTTGGTCGGGTTGGAGCGGCTGCGCACGATGATGGCGGGCGAGAGGACTTCCGCTTCGGCGAATGCGTCCATCACTCGCATGTTCACGTCGGTCTCGAATAGCTTCTCGTAGCGCGTGTCGAGGACGTAGGCCTTCACGCGCAACCGAACCGCCAGGTAGTTCTCCGTGATCACCTGGTTGACCAGCACAACAACCGGCTTCTCGAGGAAGGTGTATCGGCTGGACACGGCGCACTCTGCTGCGAGTTCTCGGGCGCGCCGCACGTCTTGGTCCGGCGCGATGTAGAAGTCCATCGTGCACTGCATGTCCAGGGCGCCGTAGTTGCCGTTGGACGTCATGTCGCTGAGGAACTTGTTGTTGGGGATGGTGACCGTGTTGTCGCCAAGCGTCTGCAGACGGACGGAGCGAAGACCGATTGCGGTGATGTCCCCGTACTCTCCCCCGAACGTGATGCGGTCACCGACCTGAAAGGGCCGGTCGATCATGATCATGATGCCGGCGATGAAAGAGGCGACCAGATCCTTGATCGCGAAGCCGATCGACACCGCGACCGTGCCGCCGATCAGCGCCAGGATGCTCTCGTTGAAGTCGAAGCTGAGGTAGATGACCGTGCAACCGGTTCCGACGTAGAGCAGGAATTGGGCGAACGTCGCGACCTTTTGCAGGAGGAGTCGACGGTTCGGGAATCGTGTGCTCAGCCCGGCGACCGATTGCTTGAGGAACCGCATCGCGATCGCGGTTCCGATGATGACGAAGACCGACGTGAACACGCCGCTCCACTGAATCAGCCGGGCGATCTGGCCGAGGGCCTCGACGTCGGGAGCGGCTTCCCCGAGGAGGGGGGCCGACAGAGCGAGGGGAACGGTGAGGCTCGAGGTTGTCGTCAGCGTCGTGATCATTGTGGACTCACAGGGACGAGAGCAGGTGCTGCCGCTGAAGGACGGTGGTGATGGTGCGGTACCAGGGCCAGCTCATCCGGTACCCGCCCTGAAACGGCTCGATGTAGCCGCGCGAGCTGCAGAACCTCATCGCGTCTTCGACGTCTTTGAACGGCAGCTGCGTCGCGCGCTCGATCTCGGGCAGCATTGCCAACTCGAGCTGGACAACGGTTCGAAGGACGAACAGCTGCGAGAGATTGAGCGCCTCGATCTCCTCTGGGGGCGGCTCTTTGAACAAGCGGACCACGACCGCACCGTCCTCGTCCCGAAACAAGGACTCGCGGAACGCATGCAGTGCGACGGCTGGGTTTCCTTTGGAGAAGTCCCAGAGCAGGCGGTAGTAGCTGGCCTCGGTGCGGTCGCCCTGATCCGGCAGCGGCTCGCTCTGCCTCGGGACGACCAGGCCCTCAAAGCTCGGGTCGATAGCGGCCTTGTCGCATTGGCCTTTGATCAGCTCTCCGAGGGTCTCTTCGGACCACCCCGGAAGGCGGATGATCTGTTCGAAGGAGACACTGTCGCCTCGGGCACGACGGATGTACTGCCACGCCGCAGAGCCGATCGTCACGACCCAAGAAATGCCGCCACCGACCGCGCGGCTGAAGTCGGTGAAGGTATCGAGACCACGCAAACCGTTGACGGCGGGGATGACGAGTCGCTGAAGATCGTCGACGACGACCACGCAACGGCCCAGGCTCCGCATGGCGGCGATGAGGTCGTCGCCCTGCGCCTTCGGCTTGCCCGCGATCTTTGCGAACTCCTCTAGAAGGGCGCTTGCACCCGCCTCGGGGCAAGGTACGCAGTGAACAGGGATGTCTTCGACCGAGTCCTGCAGGCGGCGAATGAACACGGTCTTGCCCGCGCCCTGCTCCCCAACGATCGCGGTGAGTGTTCGTCGACCCGAACGCAGTTGTTCCGTCACGCGCTCGAGTTCGGCATCCCCGACCGTGCCGATGAGTGGGTCGGGGACGATCTCCGGGTCGAAGTGGGGCCGGACCTTCTTCTCGATGGGTCGGTAGCGCTCGTCGGCCTCGGTCGCCGCGGCCTGCTTGGCGAGCTCGCGGCGGAAGAGGTAGGCCAGCAGGCGACGGGTGACTTCGAGGCCGGAGAGCTGCCGCATGATCCAGGCGCCCGAGCCCATCGCCAGCAGGTAGGCCGCTCCGGCAGCGGCCGCCGGGAAGCTGCTGAGCCCCTCTCGTGGACCGGTGACCCAGCGGGTGAAAGCCGTCTGTTCGGGACGCTCGCCGACCAGCTCGAAGATGATCGGCTTCCAACGATGGACGAGATAGATCGCGACGGGAAAGCTGAGGACCCAGCAGGTGGAGAACACCCAGCTGTACAAGGCGCCGCGGCCGACCATGGCTGATGTGAGGGCCAACACCATACCCACGGCGATGATGTTGGCCCCGACAACGCGCAGCGAGTGGATTCGCAGGGCGGAGTTGTCTCGTTTGGAGGCGGAGTAGAGCCGCTCGCGGGCGGCGAGCGCGTCCACGAGCAAGACGGCCGCGAGACCCAGCAGGATCCATTTCGCGGCGATCCACACGAGGCTCAAGCTCGGGATGCCCGCGATGCCCTCGATGCCGTAGAGCAGACCCCAGATGACCGCGAGCACCACCAGGGGCCGCCGAATCCGCCTCAGGTACCAGACCGACGAGATGGCGGACCGGATGAAGTACGTCATGGGCCGCCGCTGTCGAAGCCCAGTCTCGAGCTTTTGAAGGATCTCTGTACCTCTTCGGCGCCACCATAAGAACGCGGCGATCAGCGCTGCGAGCTTGAGGAGTGCGACCGCGACCTGAACCGTGGAGTTCACCAACTCGTTGAAAAACCGGTCCCATTGCCGAGGGAGGCTCTGCAGGAAGAATCCAAACTCCAGCGACATCTGCTTGAATTCTCGCCTGGCCTGGTCGACGCCCTCGGAGCCAAAACTCGTGACTTCGCGGCGCAGGCCGGGGCTGGCGAGGTCGAGCAACCGCAGTCGCGTGTTGTTGAGCGCAACGACATCGTCCCGAGTCTGGCTTGCCAGCTCCCATCCGATCTCCTTGGCCAGTTTCGAGAGTTCCTTCTCCTTCTTCGCGACCTCGGCGCGGAGCTCGGAGACGTTCCCTCGGTCAGTGCCGGCGGGGAGGTCCGAGTCCAGGGGGGTCCCCACCCCGGGGATCTGGTTGTCGTCGCTGCGCAGGCGCTCGAGGTCGCCCGAGAGGCGCGTGCGCAACACACCCAGATCCTCGCGAATGGCCTCGTACATGGGGTCGGCCGCGGTTGCGATTTCGCTCTCGAACTTCGGCGACTCGGCGAGCGTCGTGAGCCGCAAGCTCCACTCGAGCACGCGATCGTGGTCCTCGGCTCGCTCGACCCGGCGCCGCGCGAGTGCGGCCTCGAAGTTGGCTTGCTCCTCTTGCGTACCGAGCAGTCGTGCGCGCTCTTCCGCGATGATTCGCTTCGCCTGGGTGTCTGCCTTGCGCGCGGTTTCGAGGGCGTCTTGCCGCGCCGCTGCCTTCTGTGCCGCTTCGGCCTCGGCGTCGGTCAGGCTCTCGGATGCGGCCTTCCTCGCTTGAGCCGCTCGTTCCTTTTCTGCCAGCGCTGCTTCGATCTCGGTCGGGTCCTCGGCGGCCTCCGGCTTGGATGCGACCACGGCGGCTGCCTTCTTCACTCGTTCGGCCTCGGCCTCGGCCTCGGCCTCGGCTTCGACCTCGGCCTTGGCCGCTGCAATCCGGCCAGCGTGTGTCTGCGCCAGGGCGTCCCGTTCTGCGATCGTCAGGGCCAGAAACCGGCGTCGCTGCAGATCGAGATCCGCCCGAGCGACCCGAAGCTTCGGATCGAGGGTCTCAGTGCTGGTCTCGCGGAGATCGAATCGCAGCAGTGGGGTGGGGTCGAGACCGAGATCGAGGGTGCCGGTGAGGTAGCTGCGCAGCCGGTCAGCGTGGGTCTGGGCTGCGAGTTCCTCGGCTGCGTCGCTCTCGGCTTGAAGCTCGGCCGCGGCGCGCCGGACGGTGTGTGCTTGGAACGCGGCCGCGCGGTCTTCGGAGGACAGGCTGAAGAACTCGCGAAGGGCGAGCTCCAAAGCGGCGTCCGGAGTCAGGTCGGGAAGTTCGACGCGTCGCCGAGACCGACGACGCTTGCGGGGGGCCGCGGGGACCAGAGCGCGCTCGCGTGCGTCCTCGAAGCGTTGCGCAGCGCCCGATGCCCAGCGCGGGTCGGTGAGGTCGAGGACGAAGAGGCCCTGCGCCTCCTGCTGCGGGTCGAGCTCGCCATCGACCAGCGCTCGGATGTTGCGCGCTCGCTCGCGAATCGTGTCGTCTTCGGTGGGCGTGGCCTCGGCGGCGGTCGGTTCCTCGGCGGCGGTCGGTTCCTCGGCGGCGTCGAGTGCAAGCTCGGGCTCGGGCTCGGGCTCGGCGCTGCCCGCCGGCT
>CAYGTG010000615.1:0-621 GCA_964352485.1 uncultured Nannocystaceae bacterium
TGGGCTGGGGTGGCTCGGGCTCGCGCGCTGGGGGTCCACGGCGATGGGCGCGTTGTGGGCCTCTCGCCTTGGCGGAGGAGCCGCGGGCTTGCGCGCCCTGCAATGGGTCGGCTTGTGGCTCTTCGGTCTCACCTCTGTACTGTTCTTCCTGGTGCTGTTCTCCGACGTTGTTGGTGGGGCGGCCAAGGGCATGCGAAAGGTGCTCTCCGCGGCCAATCCCGCGCCACCCGACGATCCGGGCCGGCGCGGCTTCATCGGCAAGGTCGCGAGCATGGGTGCTGTGGCAACGTCCGGCGGGGTGGGCGGCGTCGGACTCGCGCAGGCGACTGCGCTGCCGGAGGTCGTCGAGGTCGAGGTCCCGATCGAGGGGCTGCCCGAAGCCTTCGACGGGTACCGAATCGTCCAGCTCTCCGATGTTCATGTCGGGCCCACGATCCGCCGCGAGCACCTCGAGGGGATCGTCGCGCGAGCCAACGGACTCGACGCCGATCTGGCGGTGGTCACCGGGGACCTGGTCGACGGCTACGTCGACGATCTGCGCGACGAGGTCGCTCCCTTGGCTGGGTTTCGCGGTCGCGACGGCAGCTACTTCGTGACCGGAAACCACGAGTACTACTGGGA
>CAYGTG010000615.1:631-5397 GCA_964352485.1 uncultured Nannocystaceae bacterium
CTACTGGGACGGCCCCGCCTGGTGCGACGAGGTCGCGCGACTGGGGCTCACGGTGCTCAACAATGAGCACCGGGTGATCTCTCGCGGCGGCGCTCGGCTGTTGCTCGCCGGCTGCACCGACGTCAAAGCCGGGGACTTGGTACCTGAACACGCCTCGGACCCCGCGGCCGCGCGAGCCGGGGCGCCGGATTGCGATGTTTCGATCTTGCTCGCGCACCAGCCCCGCAGCATCGATGCCGCATCCGAGGCGGGCTACGACCTGCAGCTGTCCGGACACACCCACGGGGGGCAGTACTTCCCGTTCAGCGTGTTGGTGCACTTGGCGCAGCCCTACGTGGCGGGGTTGGCGAAGCACGACAAGACGTGGATCTACGTCAGTCGAGGCACGGGCTACTGGGGCCCTCCGATGCGTGTGGGGGCTCCCCACGAGATCACGCTGCTCACGCTCCGCCGCGCCTGAGCGAGCCGATTGTGTGTCAGCCCGGCCACGGTCTTTTCCGAAGCGCCGGAAGCCCGGGATTGCGGCGCTCGGGGGGGTACCCTAGGAGTATGGGAAGGGGAGCGTTGCGGACGGCAGCAGCCGGCGCACTCATGATCGTTGCGTGTGGAGGGTCTTCGTCGCCGCCAGCCGACACGGTTGCCGATACGGACGAGACCGGCATCGATCTGACCGAGGGCGTCAGCACGGGGGCTGTGGGGGAGAGTAGCTCGGGGCCGTTTGTGACCACCGGCCCCCCGCCGACCACGACCGCCGACCCCGATGCGCTGACCAGCGGGTGCGGCGAAGTGACGGTGACGCTGGAGCCGGTCGTGCCCACCATCGTGCTGCTCATCGATCAGTCGGGCAGCATGACGGCGGACTTCGGCGGACAGGATCGGTGGGCGGCGGTCTACGAGACGCTGATGAATCCCGACGACGGTGTGGTCGTGCAGCTCGAGTCGCAGGTTCGCTTCGGCGTCACGCTGTACACCAGCGAGAACGGCAACGAGGGGCCCGAGTGTCCAATCCTCACCTCGGTCGATGCCGCGCTCAACAACCGCGACGCGATCGATGCCGAGTACGCACCCGCGGGTCCCAACGACGAGACGCCGACCGGGGAGTCCCTCGAGGCGGTCGCGATCTCGCTGTCCGCCCTCGAGTTCGACGGTCCCAAGGCGATCGTTCTCGCGACCGATGGCGAGCCCGACACGTGCGACACGCCAAACCCCCAGGAGGGGCAGCCCGAGGCTTTGGCCGCGGCAGCGTTCGCGTTCGGTGAAGACATCTCAACCTTCATCATTTCGGTCGGGAATGACGTGGGCGCCGACCACCTTCAAGAGATGGCCAACGTCGGCGTCGGGAAGGACGCAAACGACCCGATGCCCGCGCCCTACTACGAGGCGCTGGACGCTGGGCAACTCGTCGATGCGTTCAACGAGATCGTCGGGACCTTCATCAGCTGCGAGCTGACCATCGATGGCGAGGTCGATCTCGAAAAAGCCTGCGAGGGGAGGGTGAGGCTCGACGGGGAGGAACTCGAGTGCGGGACCGAGTGGGAGGTTCCCAACGAGACAACCCTTCTGCTGCTCGGCGAGGCTTGCGACACGCTCAAGGACGGCGCCTCCCACACGGTCGACGCCAGCTGGCCCTGCGATGTGGTCGTGATTCCGTAGGGGACGGCCCCTAGTCTTCGTAGGCCTCGAAGTCGCTGGGTCCAGGCGTGCTCGCCGGGGCGGGGGCCGGGGCGACCGGCTCTTGGCCAGGCGACGCGGGCTGCGAGAGCTCGACGGTGTCGATGGTCTTTCCCTCGCCGGTCACGAACGACAGAGACAGCGTCGTCGCCGTGGCGTTTGCAAACAGCGCGCCGTGGGTCTCGTTGAAGCGAACCTTGCTGCCGTCGATCGGGTCCCCGATCGGGTAGACCTTGGGACTCCCGCTGAGACCGTTGACGAGAAATAGAGTCCCATCCCGTTCGATGCGTTCGTAGTGATGGTCGTGGCCAGCGAGGACGACGTCGGCACCCCACTTCGCGTAGGGCCACTGCATCGTGGTTTCGGAGCCGTGTTTGCCGGAGGAGTACGGAGCGTGGTGCATGTACACCAACTTCCAGGGCGACTCGGACGCCATCATCGTCTCCTGCAGCCACCGAGCCTGCACGCTGTCGACCGAGTTCCCATCAGGTTCGGCGGAGTCGCTGTCGACGGCGAAGAAGTGCACGGGACCCCAGACGAAGTCGTAGTAGCGCTCGTTGCCGGGAAGCTCGAAGTAGTCGAGGTAGGGCTGGATGTCCGTCGTGTACCAGTCGTGGTTTCCCAGGGACGGGAAGAACCGGTTGCGCTCTGCTCCGGGTCCGTACTCGCCTCGATACGGTGCGATGAAGCTGGCGTAGTGCTTGCCGATGTTGGCGTCGATCGTTCGTGCCGCACCGCTGGGGTAGTTGTTGTCCCCGAGTGTGACGATGACGTCGGGTGCTGCGTCGCGAACCCGCGCGGCGATGGTGGCCTCGAACGGGGAGTCGTCCCCGAAATCGCCGATGGCGACGAACGAAACGGAGCTCCCCGGCTCACGAACCTCGATACGGGACTCTCGCGGCGGCTCGGCGATGGGAACTCGGCACGAGGCGGCCGACGCGAGCAGAAGAACCAGTGCCCGTTGCATGGCGGGAGGGTGCCACGGCAGGACGGCGACGGCGGCGCCAAAGCTCGCGATCCGCTCAGGACTTGTTGGAGAGGTTCGCCGCCGGACCGTTCACACCCCGGTCGCGCTCGAGCTGTTCGAGCCGCATGGGCAGAAGCTCGTTGAGTGCGGTCTCGAGGCCGACGCCGAAGTTCAGCAGCGCTCGCCCCAGCGTCCAGTGATCGTCGTGGGCTTGCAACGCTCGGGCTCGGTCCGCGTCGTGTTTCTTGGTATCGAGCTCGGCCATCAGGCGGGCCGTTCCCGATCGAAGTGCCGCCAGTTCCCACACCCGCAGCTCCACTCGCGAGAACGCGAGGACGCCGTGCTCGGTCAGGTCTCGCCAGGTGGCGAGTTGCGCCTTGGCCATCAGGTACCCGACCTCCTCGAGCTCACCGTCGTCCAGGTCCCGAGCCATGCGGAACGTCCCCGAACCGTCCGCGCCGCGCGCCCGAAGGATGACCAGATGCGTCGGCTCAGGGTCCGCGGCGACGTGCGCGACGACCTCGGCGTGGCTGCCCAAGCGAGCACCAGAACGTAGTTCTACGAGCGTTTGTCGGCCAACAAGCTCGTCGATGTCGGTGGAGACGACGAGGGCTCGGCGAGGACCGCTGGCCGTCGCGAGTGTCCGGTAAACGGTGTTCATCGCCAGACACAGCATACAGCCCGGCGGCCGGTTTGGGCTGCACTTTCGTGCGGCCGCGGCGCGCGCAGGCTGGGATTCCGCGACAGCCTCGACCACCTGCCCGCAGGCGGGCTCAGATGCCGGTGGAGAGCTCGGATTCAACGATCGCGGCGAGCTGCTCTGCGGTTTGTGCCCCGGTCACGCGGCGTCCGTTGATGAAGAACGTGGGCGTCGCGGCCGCATCGTGCTCGGTGCACAGCTTTTGCTGCGCGGCGACGGCCTCGGCGGTCTTCGCGGCCGCGTAGTCCTGCTCGAATTGCTCGACGTCCAGCCCCAGCCGGGCGGCGTACCGCTTGTAGTCCTCGTCCGAGCGCGCTTTGCTCCGCTGGTCCTTGTAGAGTTCGTCGTGCATCTCCCAGAACTTGCCCTGCGCGTGCGCGGCCTGGGCGGCACGTGCGGCCGGTTCGGCACCGGGGTGGTAGTCGAGCGGGTTGTGGGCGAAGAAGAACGCCACCGCGGGGTAGGCTTCGAGCGTCTCCTCGAGCGCCTTGCGGGACCGGGCGCAGAACGGACAGTCGAAGTCTCCGCATTCGATGACCTCGATCTGCGCGAACGTGGTGGCGCCCTTGCGGGGCAGGCCCTCGGTGCTGACGACGTATCGCTTACTGTCCCCGGCCGGCGCCTCGATGGCGGTCTGTGGCTGGACAACCTCGGGCGCGAAGTGGCCCAACATGTCCTCATAGAGTCGCTTTCGGGTGTTGCCGCGTCGCTCGGTGAACTTCTTGGCGCGTTCGAGTTCCTCGGAGAGGACGGTCTCAAATGCCGCGGCGCTCTGGCGGCCTCCGAGGTACCGACCGTTGATGAAGAACGCAGGCGTGCCCCGCACGCCAAACTTGCCCGCAGTGTCGATGTCTCGCTGGAGTCGCCGATCGATGTCGGCGCTGGCGAGGTCGGCCGTGTAGCGGGCCATGTCGAGGCCTGCCTGCTTTGCGGCGGCTTTGATGGCGTCGGCGCTGAGCCGGTTGCCGCGCTCGAACAGCGCGTCGTGCATCGCCCAGAACTTGTCCTGCTGGCCGGCGGCCAGGGATGCCTGCGCGGCTGACCGGGCGGATGGATGGATGTTCTCCAGGGGCAGGTTGCGGAAGACGATCCGGACGTCCTCGCCGTGCTTGGTCAGGAGGTCGTCGAGCGTTCCCGTGACGGACTTGCAGTGTTCGCACTCGAAGTCGCCAAACATCACGATCGTGACGAGCGCGTCATCGCGGCCGCGGGTGTGGGCATCTTTGCCTACGGGAACGGCGTAGTTCACGTCCGGCTGGGGACTGTCGCTGTCCGGGTCGTCGACCCGGTGCGGCCAGATGTCGTCGACGTAGGGGACGAGCTTGGGCTCGGGTTGGGCGGCTTCGGTGGGGTCCTGCCGGTCGGCGGGGGGGTCTTTGTCGGCAGGCGTCTCACGGGCGGGATGCCGGGCATCACAGGCCGCCAGTC
>CAYGTG010000616.1:0-5393 GCA_964352485.1 uncultured Nannocystaceae bacterium
TTTCCACGATAGACGTCTCGTCGAAATGCGGGGTTGAGCTCCCGAAATTCGTCCCCCCGGCGGACGATTCTGGGACTACCACCCACCCACCCCCTGTCGTTCTTCTACCGGCCGCAACATCGGCCGCAGAAAGGAACGAAGAACGATGGGTGGAATGGGTTCGGGCGGAGCAGGATTTATCGCGGATTTGCGTCGTCAGTCACGACGCGAGGATCGACGCAGAGAGCAGGCTCGCGCGCGACGCCACGCTCGGCTCGTGGGGATCCGCCTGCAGCGGGAGCACGGCTCCCAGGCCATGTCCGCGACGCGATGGCCGTTTCCGTGCGCATCGGTCTGCGGTCAGTGTGGCGCGCTTGCCCTCGGCGCAGACCCGTCCGCCAAGACCAGTGGCCCGGCTCGATGCGAGCACTGCCATGCCGCAACCGACGCGCTCCTCGACCTCACCAACCGGGACATGGCCAGCGCATTGGTCAGCTCGGAGGCCCATGACCGAACGACACATGCCGCCCGGCACCGGGTCGTCGGCGGCCCGATCGCCACCACGGTGATCCTCGCGGCGCTCGCGATGGTCGCCTTCGTTCTCGGAGCCGCACCCATCCTCGGCGCCACGCTGGCGGCCGCGGGGGTGCTCCCGGGAACCGTCGCCGTGCAGCGATGGTCGGGACAAGGAAGTGCGCCCACCCGGCCCCGCAGGTGGGCTCATCACCCGCGGGCGGAGCAGCCCACGACCCGCACGACGGGCGCCGCGGACGGAGAACTTCGGGTCGCGGCCCTGACCGGTCGCTCCTGCCTCGCGTACGACGTGCGGGTGGTTTGGGGCGGTGAGCGCCCGAGCGCCCCCGCAGCGGCAGCGCTCCACGAGCAGGTGACGCATGGCCTCAAGATCGGAACAACCGACGCGTCGCGGGCCTACATGGCGCTGAAGCCCGAGCGCGTCTCGACCGCGCAGGTCCTCGCATCACCCGCGGCGGTGCGCTACCTCGCAACCCGAGGCCTTGAGCCCACCGATGGTGCGTTCGACTACTACGAGACGATCATCGTCGAGCGAGACGAGCTCGTCACCCAGACCGACGCCGCTGGACGACAGGAAGTCGCCGCTGCGTGAAGCGTGCAGCGCAGTGAGCCCTTGTGTTCGCTGCGCCGCTTTGTACGATCCCTACAGATGCGGAGACCGATCATCGTCGCGATGCTGTGCAGCCTTGGGTGCGGCGCCCCGCAGCCTGAGCCCGGGCGCGTCGATGCGCCCGCGTTCGAAGCTGCCCCCGAGCCCGCTGTGCCGGAGCCCACGCCTCCGCCACGCTTCGATATCCCGCCACCGCCAGCCCCGTCGCGGCATGTGTCGTACCCGCTCGCCGGATTCGTGCTCGCGCATGGGGGAGGCCCCCTGCGGGCGGACGTCATCAAGCGCTTCTGCAACGTTTGCGGGCGGTACGGAAAGCTCGTGCTGATCCCGACCGCGGCCGAAGGCGCCGACAATCCGAGCACGTTGGAGAAACTCCCCAAGCGCTGGCTCGATCGTGTCGGGCGCGTGGACGTCCTGCATACGCTCGACCCCGGGCGGGCCAATGAATCGGAGTTTCTCGCCCCGCTTCGAGACGCAGACTGCGTGTGGTTTGGCGGCGGCGCCCAAGGAAGACTGCGGGATGCCTACGTCGACACCAAGCTCACCCTTGCGCTGCATGCCGTGCTGCTCCGCGGAGGGATCGTCGGGGGCTACTCCGCCGGCGCGGCGATTCTTCCGGACGTGATCATTCGGCGGGGCAACCCCGATCCGGTCGAAGACGTGGGCTTCGGCGTGCTGCCCGGTGTCATCGTGGACCAGCATTTCCTCGCCAAGGAGCGCGAACCTCGGATGCTCACGATGCTCTCCCGCCACCCGGAACGCATCGGCTACGGCATCGACGAGGACGCGGCGATCCTCGTACATGGCGCCACCTACGAAGTCATCGGCAACGGCGTGGTTCGACGGTGCGAGCACGGCACGGGGTGCACCTCGCTCGAAGCGGGCGCGAAGGGCTCGTTCCCGTAGCGGGCCCTTGACCCAGGCGAGCTCAAAACAGCGTCGAGGGCCGCGCCTCGTCCGGGAGCCCTGGAGCCGCCGATCCGAGGGCCCGTCCCGCGAGCGCGCCCGCCATGCCCAAGCCGGCGAGGAGCGCAACGTGCAGGCCCCAGCCAAACGCGAGGTCACCGACCCGCTGCAGTTCCATCCACGCCGCGATCGCGGCCACGACCATGCCGCCCCACCGCACGTACCAACCGACGCGAGGTCCGTCGCCCTCCGCGTGTGCACGCGCGGTGTAAATCGCCAGTCGCACTCCGGAGACCAGCGCAAAGCCCAACAGCGGAACCGCGGCGACCGAGACCCCAGAGAGCCACAAGACCAGCGCGACGAGAACGAGCTGGCTGTGCATGAACGCGACCGGGATGCGAAGGATGCGACGCGCGATCGCTGGCGGACAGGCCAAGGGCGCCACTGCAACCGCGACGCCGAACAAGAACGGCGAGCCAAACCCGACCATCATCAGCAGCCCCTCGAGCACGCCCCTCGAAAACTCCGAGCGCAGCAGGACCAAGAATGAGTGTCCCTCGGGCGTCCAAGGCAGCGCACTGCTCACCGCGAGGATGAGCCCGGCCACGGACACCGACATTGGTAAGGGCGCCTCAGCTCTGGTCACCACAGGTTCGCCGTCGTCGACCACGGGTTCAGGATCGCACGCTTGCGAGGCTCCGGGGGCGACTCGCATTGCGACATTCGCGGCGACTGCCCCCAACTCTTGGGAACAGGTGCGATCTTGGGTCTTCGGAAGCAATGGCAGCCTGCAGGACCGGGACTCCCCGGAGGCAGCTTCGGTAGCGACGATACCCGCGAAAAAAAAACGAGTCGGACCCGGAAGAACCGAGAGGCGTGGTGTCTGACGTGGGACGGCGCAGGATGATGCCGTTCTCAACGTTTCGCCCGCGCGCGACTCGCCGCC
This sequence comes from uncultured Nannocystaceae bacterium, assembly GCA_964352485.1. Taxonomy (GTDB): domain Bacteria; phylum Myxococcota_A; class Polyangia; order Nannocystales; family Nannocystaceae; genus CAJXVA01. Next base: position 2,976 of record CAYGTG010000616.1, read on the forward strand.
CTCACGATATCGATGGATATCGATGGATATCGAAGGGCCTCCTCAAGAGTCTGCGTTTCCTGGTTCAGCCCTCGGGTGGGGGCCCGGAGTTGAACCAAAGGCGAAACCCCAAAAGCCCTGCTTTACAGCGGAACTGATGGGGACAAAACGTTGGGGGCCTGGCCGACCGGGGTTGGATGCGGAAGGGGGGAAGCCCCGGTCGGCTAGGCCACACGCAACACGGATGTGTATAGCAAACCCACACCGGGTGCGGTAGAGCTTTGCCGTGCTCGGTGACGGGTTTCTCGCGGTTACCTTCGTCAGCCGCCCTACGGGCGCGTCAACGAGCGTTCATGCGGAGCCCCGAAACCCGGTTGCCGATGACGCAAGTGCCTCGTTGGACAGATGCGGGCTTCCCGCGAAAACGCGGCTCGCGACCGACCGGGCGGAGATCCGCTGATGTGTGGGCGATTCACCCTGACGACAGCGGACTACGTGTCGGTGGCGCAAGCCCTCGACGCCGATTTCAGCCGGTCCCTGGCGGAGGCCTATCAGCCCCGATTCAACGTCGCCCCCACGGACTCTCACTGGATCGTGTGCCTCGAGCCGGAGGCGCCCAGGCCGGCGATCGCGCTTGGATCGTGGGGATTCCCCAGCTCGCACGGGCCGATGATCAACGCGCGAAGCGAAACCATGCACCAGCGGCCGACGTTCCGCGACGCAGTGTGGACTGCGCGATGCGGTGTGGTGGCCAATGGGTTCCTCGAGTGGAGCGGTCCCAAGGGTGCGCGGCAGCCCTACTGGTTTCATCGGCCCGACGACGGGCCCTTCGTGTTCGCCGGCCTGTACCGAGACGAGGTCAGTCCAGCCTCCGGAGAGGTCTCTCGAAGGTTCACCATCCTCACCACCCGCCCCAATCCGCTCGTCGCTCCGCACCACGATCGCATGCCCGTGATCCTCGATTCCCGCGGGTCCGATGCGTGGCTGCGGTGGGCCCCAACAGCCCGAACACCCAAAGCGGTGAGCGAGCTCCGGGGGCTCCTGCAGCCCATCGACGAGCAATGGCTGGTCAGTACCCCGGTATCCCGTAGGGTCAGCGACGTGCGGAACGACGACGCGGAGTGCTTGGACGTGGTCGATGCCCCCGCTCCACCGCCCGAGCAGCAGTCCCTCTTCTAGCCGATGCTCGCCCCTCTCATCGGTGTCGTGCTCGCGTCCCCGCCCGGAACGAACGAGACCATCACGCCCGAGCCCCGGCACTACGTCGCGGTCCGTACGGTGGACGAGATGGTGATCGACGGGCGTGCCGACGAGAAGACGTGGGCCATCGCGCCGCCCGACGACCGCTTTCGCGAGCGCTCCCCCAACCTCGGCCAGGACGCGCCACTGCGAACCGAGTTCAAGGTGGCCTACGACGACCAGTACCTCTACGTTTTCGTCGAGGCGCAGTCCGAGCCCGGGAACGTCATCGTCCGCACCCTGCGCAGAGACAACCGCGGAATTTTCTCAGACGACACCGTCTACGTGAAAATCGACCCGACGCAGACCCGACGCAACGCCTACAGTTTTGGCGTCAACGCCGACGGCGCGCAGATCGACATTCTCGGGCTCGAGGACGGTCAGAGCTTCATCACCGAGTGGGACAGCGTCTGGACGGCGGAGACCGTACGGCGGGACGACGGATACTCGGTGGAGTATCGAATCCCCTTCGCGGTGCTGGGCATCAAGAGCGCCGACGTGGCGACGATGGGACTGAACTTCTCGCGGGACGTGCCTACAGACAACGCCACCTATGACTGGCGCCTCTTCGTTCCGCCGCGCTCGGCCATGGCGGCAAGCCAGTTTGGGACCCTCGACGGGCTGGAGCGCATTCGAGGTGGACGCGCCTTTGAAGCAACCCCCTACGTCTTGGCGCAGACCTCGTTCGACCGCTCCTTCAGCGCCGACCCCACCCGTCGACCCAACCTCGCGACTGGGGCGGACTTTCGCGTCCAGCTCGGCGCGGCCTCCTACGCCGAGGCCAGCCTCCTGACGGACTTCGCACAGGTTGAGGCCGACGCGGTTCAGGTCGCACGAAACCGTTTCCCGCTGTTCTTCCCCGAGCGACGGCCGTTCTTCATCAACGGGCTCGACGTCTTCAACTTCGGGCGACGCAGCGAGGCGCAGCTGTTCTTCTCCCGCAAGATCGGACTCCAGCGCGGCAGCCCGGTTCCGATCCTCGGTGGCGCCAAGGTCTACGGGCGCACCGGCGTGATCCAATACGGACTCCTCCAGGTCCAGACGCTCGGAGCCACCGACGAGCCAGCCCGCGGCATCCAAGCGAGCAGCCCCGAGAACTTCACCGTCGGACGCATCAGGGTTCAAGCGACCCGCCAGCTCAATGTCGGCATGATGTTGTTGGGACGCCACCGGGTGGGGACCACCGCGCACGACGACGCC
>CAYGTG010000617.1:0-5388 GCA_964352485.1 uncultured Nannocystaceae bacterium
TTCGTGAATCACGGGTGGGTCCTCTTCGAGCACGGGGAGACGAGCCTGCTGACGGATCCGTGGTGGTTCGGCGATGCGTTCAACGCGGGCTGGCAGCTGCTGTGCGAGACGCCGTTTCCGACCGAAGCGCTCAGCGACGTGGACTACATCTGGGTCTCGCACGAGCACCCCGACCACTTCAGTCCTCGCGTGCTGACGTCGATTCCCAAGGAAGACCGGTCGGGGGTCGAGGTGCTGTACCAGCAGACGCGGGACGGCAAGGTGCTCTCGTTCTGCAAAGCGAAGGGCTTCGCGACCCGCGAGCTGGCCCGTGACACCCCGACGCCGCTCAAAGGAGGACTCATCGCAACCTGCGCGGGGGTCCCCATCTACGACTCGTGGCTACTGCTCGACATCGGTGGCGTGCGGGTGCTCAACCTCAACGATGCCCCGCTGCACAGTCCCCGGAAGCTCGAGCAGTTTTTGCGGACCCATGGCCCCATCGATGTGCTGCTAACCCAGTTCGGCTATGCCGGCTGGCGGGGCAACGAGGATGACCACGCGCTGCGGCGTTCCGACGCCGAACGGAAGCTCGCGATGATGGAGCGACAGATTCGGCACCTCCGTCCGAAACACACCATCCCGTTCGCGAGCTTCGCCTTCTATGGCCACGAGGAGAACAGCTACATGAACGACGGGCTCGGTGATGTGGCCGAAGCCGTTCGCGTCATCGAGCGCGCAGGTTCGGAGCCGGTGGTGATGTACCCCGGGGACACGTGGGCCCCCGGCACCGCGCACGACAACGGGCCGGCGCTGCAGCGCTGGGCAGAGCTTCGGGCCGCCCTGCCCGACCGCCCGCTGAAGAGCTCCCCGCAGCACCCTTGGGAAGAGCTGTGCGAGGCCGCGGACCGCTACCGCGAGAGGATCGCCGCGGCCAACGACGCGCGCACCCTCAAGCTGCTGAGCCTCAACCCAATTCTCCCCGCGCTGCGACCGGTCGAGCTCCACCTGTGGGACCTCGACTGCGACGTGCGCTTTTCGTTCGACCGGGGGCTGGAGCGCATCGATCGGCGCACGCAGGACTACGACCTGCGCATGGGCTCCGACAGCCTGCACTTCATGTTCGCCCACGCTTGGGGGACCGATACGCTGACCGTGAACGCCCGCTTTCGTGCCGATGCCGGCGGGGTCAAGCGACTGCTGACCACGTTTGGCGTAGACCAGCTCAACAACGTGGGCATCCGGGTCTCGCCGAGCTTCCTGGTGGATTTCCCCTCGCACGCGTTCTTGCTCAAGGCGTTGGGCCGCAAGCTGTGGAGCCTGCGTAGCCAAAAACACGTCTAGAGCACATCTCATAACCTCGCCACGCCGTCTCGCTGGTCTTTGGGCCCGATGGCGTCGTCGCGAACCCTTGCAGTACGCCCGGCACAGCGGCGGCTCCGCTCCTAACCCTCGGCCCAAAATCCGCTCCGAGTCACCGCGTCGAGGTTATGAGAGGTGCTCTAGCAAGCTGTTGCTCTGCTAGCGGATCAGCTTGTTGATCCGCTTTTGCAGCGGCTGCTCGATGACCCAGCACAGGGCGAAGAGCACGGGGGTGATCCACAAGAAATCGAGCACGCCGGAGCCGGTCGACATCGTCTTCGCGATGAAGATGAACGGCAGATGCATCACGTACAGAGCATAGGAGAACGGTGCAACGCGGCCGAACGGGCGCAACAAGGGCTCGATGCCGAAGGCTCCCATCCGAACCCACGCCCAACCCACGCCGACGACCAGCAAGGTGGTGATGAAATGGCGGGCGGTGATTCCGGGGTGGTGGTAGAGGTCGAAGGCTCCGGTTTCCCTCGCCTGCAGCGCGGCGACGGCGATCCACCCGAGGGTGACCGCGACCGCGCCGGCCACCGCGGGTAGCTGTCGCCGAATCGTCACGCGACCGGCGTCCACCCATTCCGAGGCCAGCTCAGCACCGATCCACCACAAGACGAAGTAGCTGGCCACCAAGGACAGCGGGTTGGGCACGATGACATCGGTGAGCAGCCCCGCCAGGGAGATCAGCGTCGCCCACCACCAGCGCACTTTGCCGCGTGTTGCGACGAAGACCCCGAAGAACAGGACGTAGAACCACCACTCGTAGGATAGTGACCAAAGCGGCTCGTTGCCCATATAGCAGTCCACCCACTGGCCCGGACTGCGCTCGAGCCCCTGAAGCTGAAGAAGGTTGAGCCCCAGCCCGCGCAGATCCGGCGGCACCCACGATCCAGCCTGCACACTCGCCGCGACGTAGGAGAGCGCAAGCGCAAGCGCGAACACCGGGTAAATCCTGCGGAACCGGCGAACAAAGTAGTCGCGGGCGGTCAGGCTGCCGCGGCGCAGCGCGGAGACGTGAATGACGAAGCCCGAGAGCAGGAAGAACAGCAGCACCGCGACCTGGCCGAACACGAAGAACCGAGCCACGCCGGGAGCCTCGGGCAGGTTGTGGCGCACGTAGTGGTGCACGAACACGTAGAAGCTCGCGGCGCCGCGAAGCTGCTCGAGACGCTGCAGCTTTCCCGCGCTCATCGAACGGGACTTTCCCGCATCGCCCGGCGGTACACCGCCCAGATCCTGCGAAGGTGAACGGCGAAGGTGAACTCGGACGCGTAGCGTCGGCGGCCGGCCGCGCCCATCCGCGCCCGAAGCAGCGGGTCCACGATGAGCGAACGCAGGGCTTCGGCCAACGCGGCCACGTCGTCCCGCGGCACGACCAGTCCCGTTTCACCGTGCGCCACCGCCTCCCGAACGCCGCCGGCATCGGTGGATACCACCGGCAGCTGTGCCCGCATCGCCTCGAGCACGCACAGCGGGAGGCCCTCACGACGACTCGCGAGCAAGAACACGTGACTGCGCGCGAGCCGTTGGGGGACGTCGCTGACGCTTCCGGCCAAGGTGACCCGATCAGCGAGCCCGTGTTCGGACACGCGGGCCTGCACCTGCGCGCGCAGCGGCCCATCGCCGACGAGGGTGAAGTGCCAAGGAAGCTCGCGAAGCTGGGCCAGCGCATCGATGGCCAGCAGCGGATCTTTGGGTCGCTCGAGCCGCGCCACCATCAGCAGCTGTGGCCGCCCTTCGGTGGGCGTGCACCGCAAGGCACGGGGGATATCCGGGAGCGCGTTGTGGACGACGACCCTTTGGTGCGGCAGACCGATCCCGTGTTCCTCGGCCACGCGGCGGTCGTACCCGGAGACGAAGATCATCGCGCCGCTGCCCCACGCGCAGGCCTGCTCGGCCAGCCGGATCACCACCCGCGCAGGCGCGAGGCGGCCCGGCGACAGCGGCCACCCGTGCACGGTGAACACCGAGGGAATGCCCAGACGCCTCGCCGCCACTCGGCTCAGCCATCCCGCCTTGGTGGCGTGCGCCGAGACGAGGTCGGGCGCATAGGCTCTCAACACGCGGGTCATCTCGAGCAAGCCGAGCGCGTCGACGCCCGGACGAATGGCGCGGCGCAGGTACCGCAGACTCGTGAAGGGAACACCGTCAGCCTCCAGCATCCGGCACCACGGACCATCCTCGCCGACGAACACGTGCGCTCGATGCCCCGCCTCGATCAGCGCCCGGGCGAGCAGCTGGACGTGGAGCTGAGCGCCCCCCACCGCATCACTTCGCGTGATGACGAAGGCGACGCGCCTGGGTGCATCCGCAGCAGGATCGAGCTCGGGGGGCGCGGGATTCAACGGCGCAGACGGTAGCAGCATTGCTCAGCGCCTGCCCATCGAGGCCACTTCCAGCGCATGAACGTGTTCCTCGACTCGAGACCGCATCAGTGCCAGCGCCGCGTCGTCGTAGCGACCGGCCAACGCGTCGATGAACGGCGCCTCTGCAGGCGTCCCGATCTTGGCCGAGAGCCTGTCAACATCGACGCCGCCGGGAATCTGCATCACGTCGCGACGAAGCTCGTCGAGATAGGCCTGCGCCCGCCGAGCCACGTCGGGCGCCCGAGGGCCGAGCCGCACGATGCTCGACTGCAGCGCAGCGAGGTAGCGTAGGTCGTCGTGCCCCTCGGAGAGCGCGGTCCAGATCCGCGTCGGCATCAGCACATCCGGATCGTCCGGATCTGGAAAGGCCATCCCGAAGTCATGGCTGCGTCCATCGCGATCATCGAGCGGCTTGCCGTCGAAAGACTGGTATGCCCAGGTGACGTGGGCCTCGAAGGGACTGGCCCAAAGGTACAGGCCGTTGACCAGCCGCGCCCAACGACCGGTAAAATAGGACCCACGTTCGTTGTGGTAAAACCAGGCCGTATCGCCGCTGTCGTCCAGCTCCTGAGGATATGCCGCGACGGTCCCCCCGCGCAGCAGCCACCACTCGAACGAGTACCCGTGGTGGCTGCGGACGTCGAGGATCGGATCGATGCGCGCTCGTGCGTTGTCGAACGAAGGGTCCACCGTCGACAGCGTCGCGTGCGTGCGCACGCCGGCCGCCGCGGCAAAGGGTGCGAGACGCTCGAACAGCGGCAGCCGACCGCGGTCGAAGATCTCGTCGACGTGCATGACGACAACGTCCTGCTCAGCGAAGCGCGCCTGCAGGCCCGCGATGGCCTCGAGCGTCCGGGTGGCCGCCTCCGCAAACACGGCGTCACCGTCCAGCGACGCTCCGTCTGCGTTCGCGTACGCAACGTCGGTGTGGCCGAGCATCTGCCCCAAAGCGACCAAGCCGCTGTCCACGACGACGGCGCCGCGAAACCCCGCCTCCCGCGTCAACGTGAGCGCCGTTTCGATGGGCGCCGTGTCGACCGCGGCCACGCGACCCGGCCCCCAGCCGAATCGTGGACGCACGTCGAGCACCAACGTGTCTACGCCATGCGCACGCATGTCCTCGAGTTCACGCCGGACCCGAACCGGATCATCGAGGCGTCGGTGCATGCGGTAGTACATGCCCAGGTGCTTGGCGCCCGTGCTCGCCAGCGACATCTCTCGCACCCGGACCCGCACCGGACGCCGCAGCACCGCCTTGCCGAGGCTCACCTCGATCTCCCCCGAATAGACCCCCGGCGGCGTCCCGGCCGGCACGTCGACCTCCAGCCAGATCTCCTCGAAGCTTCCGGTCTCGACCGCGTGCGGGGTGAACAAGGGGGCGAAGCGGCCTACGACCTCGGTCTCGTTGCCCAGGAATTGCGTCCGCACCGGCACACGACGAACTCGGCGAAGTGCGGTGACGGTCGCCGGCAGCTCGTGCGCGGGCGATGCGAGCGATGGGCGCTGAACATCGAGGATGCCCCGCCCCGAGGCGGCATACACGACGAAGGCCGCCCGCTCGCGCTCGCCGGCCGCCGCGACGAGCGTCAGCGGCGTCGTCGCGAGCCACGGGCTTGGGCTTCGCGTGCGGTCGACATCGTCGAGCGGACGATGCACCGAGAGCAGCATCGGCCCC